>CAYZDM010000028.1:0-13054 GCA_964476875.1 uncultured Sandaracinaceae bacterium
CTGATGACCAGCTCGGTGACTTCATCTACGAGCCGGGCCAAGTCGCTTTGCTCGACACGCTGCTTCCGATGTACGTCGAGATCGAGATCTACCGAGCACTGCTCGAGTCGGTCGCGTCGGAGCACGGCGCGCGGATGACCGCGATGGACTCCGCGACCAACAACGCCAGCGATATGATCGACCGGTTGACCCTGCAGTACAACCGAGCCCGCCAGGCCGCCATCACCAAGGAATTGATGGAAATCATTGGTGGCTCTGAAGCTCTCAAGGCCTAAGCCCAAGTCCGTGATACCGTGGCGGCGATGCCGGGGGGCCGAATAGAGCCGGTTGCGACTCGGGTGACCGGACCGCAGCCGCTGTTGTGGCTCGCGTGGTTGTGCGCAGCGGCCACGATCACCTACGTCGTCGCGTCACCGTTCTGGGTCGCGGACTACCCGATGATGACGGAGTTTCCGTTTCACGCGGCGTCCTCTTCGGTGTTCAGACACTACACAGACCCGGGTTGGCACTTTCACGAGCAGTTCGTATTTCAAATGCTCGCCGTGCCGCGCGTCACCCTGTACGCCTTGTCGGCGATCTTCATGATCGTGCTCCCGCCGATCGCGGCGACCAAGCTAGCCGCGGCGCTGTTGCTCGCACTTCTGCCGACCGGTCTGATGGTGCTCTGTTGGGGCTTGCGGAAATCCCCGTTTCTCGGCCTCTGGGGGCTCGTGCCGGCCTGGGGCGTTCTAGCGCACTGGGGCCTGGTCGACTTCCTGGCGGGTCTCGGACTCTTTGCGATGTCCCTCGGACTGGCCCTGCGGGTGGTCGACCGCCCAAGTGTCCGCACGCAGGTGGCCCTGATCGCGGTGCTGGTGCTGCTCTTTTTCACCCAGGCGTACCGATTCCCGTTCGCGCTGTTGATGCTGGCGCTGGTGGGCGCGGTGATGCGCGGCCGAGTGCAGAACGCGAGAGGCGTCCTGATCCCGCTTGGCGTTGGAACGGCGCTGTTCCTTCTGTGGTGGCTGTCTCGCGGCGAACTCGGGGTTCCGGAGATCCAATGGGCCTGGCCGCCCGCTTGGCACCGCATCGCGGACGCCCGCACCTATACCGCGGATATCTTCACCGGCGACGACGACATCGAGGTGTTTCGCCGCACCGGATTGCTGTTCGTGCTGACTGTCGTGGTGCTTCTCGTCGTGGCAATCGCCCGACTTCGATCTTGGCCCAAGGGGAGCTGGGTGGTACCGGCGCACGCCATCGTCGGGTTCGCCATTGTCGCCTCGCTGGGCCTCTATGTGACGCTACCCATGGAGGTCGGAACGTCGTGGTACGTTTTTCCGCGGGAGATCACGGCCGCACTTTTCCTTCTTCCCGCGCTGCTGCCCAACCTGCCGCGCAAGACGTGGGCCCAACTCGCCTTTGTCATTTGGACGGCGGTGGGGGTCGCCCCGCTCGCAGAGTTCGTCACCGACGCCCATCAAGAGTTCTCCACGACGACCAAGCATTTCCGAGAGATCGTCCGAGAGCTCCCCAAGGCGCCGAAGCTTCTCTACCTCGTCTACGATCATCAGGGCGCTCGAGCGCAGAACAGCCCCTACCTCCATCTTCCAGCCTACGTTCAGGCGGAGCGCGGAGGGTGGCTGAGCTTCCACGTAGCCCAGGAGGACAACTTCCCGTTTCGCTACCGGGACCCGACCGACCCGAACGCCGAGGTGCCGCCGAGAACGCCCACCCGCTGGGAATGGAGCCCCCAGCAGTTTCAGCTCGATCAACACGGCGGCTTCTTCGACTGGTTCCTGGTTCGCCGTGTGAGCTCACCCGATAGCCTATTCGTCACAGACCCTCGCATTCAACGGGTGGCTCACTTCGAGAATTGGTGGCTCTATCATCGACGGCGAGAGTCGGCTGGACCGACCGGCGAAACGCCCTAAATTGGAAAGCTGATGGACCTCACGAGTGATGAAGAGCGTTGGGCTGTTTGGATGGTGCAGGCGCACCGATTTGCCAAACGAGAGAACTTCACCGATGCCGTAGCGAGGACGAAGCTCGTACGTGACGAGATCTATGAAGCATTCGGCCAGGCGACCGACTTGAAGCAACGACAGGAACTCCAGCAGCGTCTCGCACGCGCGGAGGAGCAGCTCGCGAGCATGGAATCGCAGTACGAAGCGTGGCGCTCCGAGATCGCGGATCGCCGTCAAAAGACAATCGCTCAAGCCGAGGAAGAGATGGCGCGCCCTCTTCCAGTGCCCGCGGACTAACCGTGTCGCCTGCTGCGTGCTCGGTCGCATCGCTGGAAGCGGGAGAGTCTCTCGCCGGCACGGCGGTGGATTCAGTGGACCGCTGGTTGCTCCTCGAAGTGACCGACACGTGGGCTCCGAAGGCGCTTCAAACGGAGGCCTTGCCCGAATCGGTACGGGCGCGGCTTTCACAGTGGCTAGAGTCGCCGCGTTCGCGTCTGCAACTCATTCGGCGCCCCGGGTCGCCTCGCAAACGCACGCAGTTCATGGTCGTGTCCAGCGCCCCCGGGGCGCAAGTGGCTTCGAAGATCGAGCTCGACCGCTACGAAGATCTGCTCGACGTCGACCTAGAGCAACTCGCCAGCGAGCCCGCCGCGCCGATGTGTTTGGTCTGCGTACACGGGCGGCGCGATCGCTGCTGTGCGCTGCACGGGAGCTCTGTCTTCCGGGCGGTTCAGGCCCGAGGGGTGGACGCCTGGCAGACCAGCCATCTGGGTGGGCACCGGTTTGCCGCCTGCGTGCTCTGGCTGCCAGACGGGCTGATGTATGGGCGCCTGCGTGCGGAGCACGTCGACGGTTTCGTGTCGTCCCGTCAGGCCGGGGACCTCGGGGAGCTCGATCGCTTTCGCGGCCGATGCGGCTACGACCGGCCCACGCAGGCCGCTGAGATCTTCCTACGCCGACGACTCGGCGAAAGCGCAGCCCAGTCCCTCGAGCTTCTCGCAGTCGTGCAGCAGTCCGAGTCGACCTGGCAAGCGCGCTTCCAAACAACCAACGGCGAAGAAACCGTCCAAGTCCAACTCGAATCCACAGGCGCCACCCGCCCCGCAAGCTGCGGCGGCCCCCCCGACCCCATCGCCCACTTTCAAGAAATCTAACCACGAAAAAGGGGACAGTCCCCTTTTCCAAAGGGTTAATTCTCGGCCCGCGGTGAGCCGGGATGCTGGGCGGCTGCGAGGTCCAGCTATCGCCTTCCATTGGGGAGACTCCCCACAATAGGCTAGAAGCGGGATGTGGAACTCTGGTTGCTCGCGCTTTGGGCTCTTTCTGGCGCCGCGCTTCTGTTTACGCACCTGGTGATGGCTTGGCGTGTGCTGGCGGGCCCGTTGGATGCGCAATGGCGCTACCTGGGCTTTCTGGTCCCGGTTTTCACCCCGATCGTGGCTTGGCGTGGGGGCAACCGACTTGGTCCAATCACCTGGGTGCTGTTCCTGGTCGTCTATCTTTCCGCGCGGATGGTCGAGATCTGATGTCTAGTTCGCTACGCCATCCATTCGTGAGGGTCCGTGTCCGACCCGAGCAACTCGAGCTCGCGCAGCTGACCCTCTGGGAGCTCGGCGCTACCGGTCTCGAAGAACGGGACACGACCACGCTCGTCCGCGAGCTGGCTCCAGGCCACGTGATCATCATCGCAGCCTTCGCCGACGAACCGACCGCGCAGCATGCCCTGAAAGAGATCGGCGCAACGCATGAAGCCGAGATGGTCTACGTGCCTCACGAAGACTGGGCGACCGAATGGCGACGCGGCTTCAGTGCTCAGCGTATCGGTCGGCGCCTCTACTTGCACCCGTCATGGGAGACCGCCCAGAGCGAACCCGGCGATGTGGTCCTGACGATCGATCCAGAGAACGCGTTCGGCAGCGGCGACCATGAAACGACGCGGCTGGTACTGCAGCTACTCGACGAACGCGTGGCCGGCGGTGAGCGAGTACTCGACGTCGGTTGCGGTAGTGGGGTCTTGTCGATCGCAGCCCTCCTCCTCGGGGCCGATTCCGCAGTGGCCGTCGACATCGACGAAGATGCCATCGTCGTGGCGCGTCGAAACGCTGAAATCAACGGTGTCGCGCAGCGGCTCGACGCCTCCTCCCGTGACGTGCGAGCGCTCGACGGCGCCTACGACATCGTCCTCGCGAATATCGAAAGGCGCGTCCTCGTCCACATGCCGGAACCGCTCCAGGCCCGCATCGCACCGCGCGGATTCCTCGTCTTGAGCGGGATCCTGCGGCAGGAACGCGACGAGCTCCTGGCCGCCTATTCGTCCATGCGCCTGCAGGCTTGCCTCGAAGAGGGCGAGTGGTGTGCCTGCCTGCTGACACCGGCGGCGTCATGACGGTCCGGCGCCTCTTCGTACCGGATCTGCCCGACGCGGGCGGCGCGGTGCCGCTCGGGGATTCCGTTAGTCGTCACGTTCGGGTGTTGCGTCTTCGTGCGGGCGACGCGGTCGTGCTATTCGACGGAAAGGGACGCGCCGCTGCGGCGCAACTCGAGTTTCTGGGTGACCAGGTCGTGTGCCAAGCCGGGGTGCCAGTCGCCACCGAGACGCAAGAGGGTCGCGTGACACTCATGCTGGCCGTTCCGAAAGGCTCGAAGCTCGACGATTGCGTTCGCATGGCCACCGAACTCGGCGTTGACGAAGTCGCGTTGATGTACACGGAGCGCACCGTCCCCCGCTGGGACTCGCGCAGAGCACAGACGCGCCTCGATCGACTGACACGCATCGCCAGTGAAGCATCCGGGCAATGTGAGCGAGACGATGTCCCGATCCTGCACGAACCTCGATCTTGCGCTGACTGGCTCGACGAGATTCCCAGCACCGCGACCGGCGTCCTGTTCGGCGCGCGGGCGCGGGGTTCGTTGGCGCTCGAAGGCACTGCTGAACAAGTATGGTGTGCCGTCGGCCCCGAGGGTGGCTTCACGGATGCCGAGATCGATCTGTTCCAACGAGCCGGATTTTCGGTCGCCAGCCTTGGAACACGGGTGCTTCGGGTCGAGACCGCCGTGCCGGCCGCCCTCGCTTTGGTGCAGGACAGGCTCCATGCGCGTTGACGGTCGACAAGCTCGTTGACACGCCCACGGAACCGAGCCCAACATGGCGCCCGTCATGTCGGTTCTCGCCTCACTCCTGGTCCGCGATCAGGTGATCCCTGTCGACCGCGTCCAAGCCGCCATCCAAGAGCAGGTCATGCGCGGCGGGAATCTCGACACGGTGCTTCTCGAGCTCGACGCCCTGCGCGAGAACGAGATGAACGCATATTGCGCCGCAGTGTACGGATTGCTGCCCGCCACGCGCGATGAGGTTATGAAAACCCCGATCAGCACGATCCGCGTCTTACCCAGGGAGTTTGCGGTTCGGCATCGACTGATTCCCGTCGCACGCACCGAAGACGCCGTGGTATTGGCGGTCGACCGCCCGCTCCCCGAAGCAACCCTTCGAGAGATCTCCTTCGAACTTGGAATTGACCCGGTACAGCGGGTGGTTTGCTCCGTGCGAGTCGAAGCGGGGCTCGCGACTCACTACGACATCGAGATGACCGCGCGGATGCGCCACCTCAACAGCCGCCTCGAGGCCGCGGACGCCGGTTCGATTCCGTACGTCGCGCCGTTCGAGGGTGTCGGAAAGCGCAGTTCGCTCCCTCCCAAGAAAGAGATCTCCGGTTCGTATCCGCGCGTCGACTCCTCAGTCCCGGCGCCGGTCGGAATTGCCGACACAGAGCCGCCACCGTTGATATTGCCTCAAATCGGCACCTCGGTTCCGGCAGGCACCTTTCGAGACTCAGATCCCGGGACTCCTCCACGCAAACGTTCGGAACCTCAATCGGGCTTCTCGAGCGCGACTCGATACAGCCTTCCGCCTCGTCCTCCGGAGGTGCTCGGGCGGCCATCCGCCCGGGCGAAACCTTCTCGACCAGCGCGGTCGAGGGGCCGTTCAGCCCCGCCTGTACCCCATCAACCCGCCTCCGATTGGCAACCGGCGTCCGCCCCCCGGGAGTCTTCACCGGGTTCGCAATCAGCAACCGACTCTTCGCCGGGGCATCGACGTTCGGTTCCGCCAGACCCGAGGCGGGACAACGATGGAAGCGCCGTCACCCACGACGTGGTGTCGCTCGGCCCACACACTCCTCTCTCCGCCCCGCCCAATATCGACAGCGAACCAGCGGGGCGACGATGGGCGCCCGCGCCTCCTCCGTTGCCGAGTGGAGCCGAGGGGTCCCTCCCCAGTGTCATCGTCGACGTCGGGGACGACGTCGAGCAGTTGGTTGCTGCGCTCCGTGACGCCGGCCCCGAAGACGAGATGGTCATCCTTCCTGTATTGGCGGTGGGTGAGATCGCGCTACCCGCGTTGACGCGCGAATTCCCCGGGAGGCTCTGGTTTGATCGCAACGAGCCCCACGCTCGGGTCCCTGCCGGCCGGGACGTGTCACCGATCGCCCGAACGTTCGTCGCTTTCGGGCAGCGTTCCGTCCCGTACTTGATTCCACTCCTCGACGACGAGGATGCCGACGCCCGATTCTACGCGACGGTCCTAGCCTCCGAGTTCGTGCATCCCGAGCTCGTACAACCGGTCGGCCGAAGGTTGTTCGACTCGGACCCAGGCGCCCGAAGTGCCGCGTATCGAGCCTTGAGCGTTCTCTATGCGTGCGAGCTCGAGTTCGTACAGCTGATCGAACGTTTGCGCGCGTTGGCCCGTGATGGCCGGAAGCTGCCGCTACAAGTGACAGCGGTCGAAGCACTTGGAAGGTTGCGCGACGCAGATTCGTTCGAATTCTTCGTTTCTTTGCTCGAAAGTCCGGAGGTCGACGTGATGCGCGCCGCCCACGCGAGCCTCGTTCGCTTGAGTTGCCAGGACTTTGGTACCCACCGCAAGAAGTGGACGACGTGGTTCGACAAGCACAGCGATCGGCATCGCGTCGAGTGGTTGATCGCGGGCCTCATGCACTCGGACGAACGCCTTCGTCGCCGCGCGAGCGACGAGCTCAAGCACCTCACGCAGGAGTACTTCGGCTACGAGCCGGGTCTCTCGAAGAAAGAGCGCGAAGCCGCCCAAGAGAAATACCGAGTTTGGTGGCAGAGAGTGGGCTTTCGAATGTTCGTCGAGCCAGAGCCCAACGGCTCTGGTCATGCACACGGCCAGTGATAGACTGCGCCCGCGTCGAACCAACGAGCTCGAAAAGTGCGACTCCCGAGGCTTCTTACCATACTGGGTCCTGCGACCGTTCTCTATGTCTTGGCGGCACGCGCCTCTTCTGGCGCGGCGACGTCGCCCGAGTGGATGGTGGCGCTTCCATCGTTGATGCTGTCGCTGACGCCCCTCGCTGTGTTGGGCGCCACATCCGGTAGGCGAGGCGCCTCCAGGCTGGCGCTCTTGGGCGTTGGCCTTGCGGTGGCGTTGGCCTCCGCGCGGACCGCGTCGCCCGTCCTCGATCGGACCCATGACCTCGCTTGGTTGGTAGCCGCGCTCCTGATGCTCGACCTCGCACTGCCTCGCTCGATGAAGCCGTTGCCCCGCGGCGGAGTACTCGGTGGATTCGCCGTCGCGGCGTTGTTGGGCGGAGGCCTGGCTCGGGCAGGTCTACTTCCGAACGCCACGCTCGGCGTAGTCGTGGTTGCCGGGATCCTAGCAACGGGAGCACTCCATCAGGTTGTGCTGGTGCGAAGAGGTCATGTCGTCGAGGGAGCGCTTTCCGGGATCGCGCTGGTGAGCCTAGGCGTTGGCCTGGCCTACTCGTGGTTCGGTCCGTTCTCCGGGATTCTGGCAACCGCAGTCGAGTTCGCGGTTGCCTCGTTATTGTGGCTTGGGCATCTCGCGTGGGTGGATCCGGCATGGCGATCGTTGAGGCGTGTGGCTGTGCCAGCGATCGTCGCATCTGCCGTTTGTTTCACGATGGCGTTCACCTTGGTTCCGCAGACTCCGCTGCCGCGCTGGCAGCTCGGCACCCTTGCGCTGGTGTCAGGACTTCTATGGTGGGCCGCGTTTTCATTTGCACGGCGCTTCACGAACCGAACGTTCTGGAGCACCTCAGGTCGACTCACCGATGGCGCTGAGGCGGCGCGTCGCAACCTCGTCGGGGGTGCCAGTTTGGAGGAAGTTGCTTCGGGGATCCTCACCCCACTGACTTCAGCGTTCGAGGGGGCGGAGGCCGTTCCGGAACTCTACACGTTGGAGCCGCCACTGCGGGTCAGGCTGGATGTCGGGGATCGGGTCAACATTCGATCTGGGGAAGCACCCAACGCGGTCACGAAGGTTGTTTTCGCCAGCGATAAGCAAGGTATTCTCGATCTAGCGGACCTGCGGTCTCGCGTGGTTCGTGAGCCATCTGTTCGCGAAACGGTCGACCTGATGCAGGCCCGAGCGGTTGGGTGCGTGCTGCCCTGCGTACACTTGGAGCACATCGAAGGACTGCTGTTCTTGCCTTCATTTGATCGGTCCGAGCCGCTCTCCCGAGTGGAACTCGAGGAGCTTGTCCTTCTCGGTGAGTCGCTCGGCGGCGCACTAGCGTCGGCGTTGGCGCAGCGGCGCGCTGACACGCACATCCACCAGATTTCGTCGTTGAGGCGTGACGCTGAAGATCGGATCGCGGGCCTTGAATGTGAGCTTGAACAGCTGCGAGGGCAGTGCGACGTGCTGGGTCGCGGTCTCGCTGAAGATCAAACGCTGCACGTGGCGTACAGCCCGTCGATGAGGCGCGTTCAGACGCGCGCGATCGAGCTAGCCCCAGTTGGCGACCCGGTTCTACTGATTGCGCCAGCTGGCTCGCCTGTCTTGCCGGTGTCCCGCTTCATTCACGACCGCGGCCCTCGCTGGGGGGCGCCCTTCGTCGTCGCGGACTGCTCGGCTGCACCTCCAGATCAGGTCATGAGCCTGCTCTTTGGGTCGGACCACGAACGACGGACCGGTTGGTTCCAGTCCGCCACCGGCGGGACTTTGCTACTGCGGGACTTGCCTGCGTTGTCCAAGCCCGTGCAAGCTCGTCTCGCGGCCGCGCTAGCGTCGCAGGGCGGTGAACCCGACGACGACGCAACTCCGCAAGCCGTTCCCCCTCGACTGATCGCAACCTCGCGTGCGCCTTTGGATGAGTTGCGCCGCCGCGTTGCGCTAGACCCTGACCTTGCCACGTGTCTGTCCGGAACGGGCCTGACGATTCCCCCGCTCCGGGAACGCCGCGAAGACGTGCCTTCGCTGGCTTTGCTCGCCATCGATCGGGCATGCCGGGTCCTGGCGCGTGAGCCTGTAGGCATCGAGCAGCAGGCGATGGAGGCATTGGTCGTCCACGATTGGCCCGGTGATCTCGCGGAGCTGGAGTTGGTGATTGAGCGTGCTGTGGCTACCGCAAGCAGCAAGACCATCCGCCTCAGTGACTTGCCTCCCCTGGCTTGGCCGAGCGCCGACGAAGGAGAATCGTTGAGTGGGACCTACATCGAAGTGGAGCGACGTCTGCTCGAACGGTCCCTACTTCGTTCCGGGGGCAACAAGAGCGAGGCTGCCCGAATGCTCGGCCTCAAGCGCACCACCTTCCTCGACAAACTCAGGCGCCACGGCCTCGAACAGCGTGCGGTGGGGTGACGCGGTGAGTCCCATCCTGCTCTGGGACGTCATGGGGACTCTGGTATACGATCCGTTTTTCGCGGAGATGCCGGAGTTCTTCGGGATGACTTTTGACGCAATGCTGGAGCAGAAGCATCCGCACGCCTGGGTCGACTTCGAGCTCGGACAGAGCTCGGAGCAGGCCTTTCTCGAGAGCTTCTTTGACGACGGTCGCGATTTCGATCGAACCGGCTTCGTCGATCAAGTTCGTTCGTCGTATCGATGGTTGCCGGGCTTGGAAGAGCTTCTGGTTGAGCTGCATGAAGCGCGCACTCCTATGCACGCATTCTCGAACTATCCGATCTGGTACCGGTTGATCGAGGAGCGCCTGAGCCCATCACGGTACCTCGACTGGACGTTCGTTTCCTGCATCACGGGGTTGCGAAAACCCGATCCTGCAGCGTACGCGCACGCGCTGAGTGAGCTGCGTGTGTCGCCGGAGCGGTGCGTGTTCATCGATGACCGTCGCAGCAATTGCGAAGCCGCTCGACAGTGCGGTATCCGTTCGATTCAGTTCGAGGGAATCGATCTGCTTCGTGCGTCGTTGCGTGAGGTCGGGGCCCTGTAGCTACTTTGGGTAGTTCGTGGCCCACCATCGTTCGTAGTTTCGCTGGGTTGCGAGAAACTCGTCACGGTCTGTCATTTCTGAGAGTGGCTGAAGGAACCGCGTGAGGTGCCACAGCTCGCGCGACGCGAGAAGTCGGATGTTGCCACGACTGTCTCCGAGTCCCTCGATGAGCCACTGAATACGGATCTGTTGGCCGCGTTCCGACAACCATCGAAGCCACGGCTCACGAGAGAAGCCGAAATCATGTGCCGTGAGCACCCTGAGACCCACCCGGCACGCCGTGCCGATTCCTCGGTCCGAGTCCGCCAACAAATCCACGAACAGGGAGGCGGAGGCCTCGTCTCGCAATTGGGTGAGGGCGGAGATTGACCGACGCCTGACCGGGATCGGCAACGAGAGGTCGGAAGCACAGCTGCGGAGCTCGGTCAATGCGCTCTTGTAGACTGGTTCGTGCTGGTACGCGCTCAGCAGATGAAGAGCGACCCGCCGGCACTCTCGATCTTCATCGAGCGCCGCCTGCATCAGCGGTCCGACTAGATCCGGGTTCGCGTAGGCGCCGCAAATGACAGCGGCGTAGTAGCGAACCGTTGCGCTCGGGTGACGCATCAGGCGGCCTAGGTAGGGGACGGCCTCGCCTTCGAACGTCGAGAGCGCTGCGGCGCAGGCGGAGATCTCATCCGGACGCTGTAGTCTGGAATCCGTGGCGAGGGTGGGGCGCCACAGCGGTCCCGGGAAATTCTTCGCGAGCTCCTCGAGCGCGAAGTTGCCAAGGGGGAGCAGGCGCCTGACGACCGGAGCAATCCGGTCGGGGCCGAGCGTGAGCAGTTGGGCGACCAGCGCTTCGGCCCGTATGGCAGGTGTCTCGTGCGGAAGAGGGTGCGTGCGCGAGCCGTCATCCGTTGGGGTTGGGACCTTTGCGCGAACGCGGGATCCCCCGTCCTCGGTTTCGCCCCGCCGCCCCTCAGGAAGAACACCCGCCGGCAACGAATGCTTTCGCCTTGGCCCAACCATCGTTGACTTATACCAGGATGAACCCGTTTTTGGCGCGACCGCCTAGTCGCGACCCGTTTTTGCAGGCAAACTCGGCGCCCATGTACAGGATGGTCGTACGCGAGCTGGGAGGGCCGGGGGCTCTCGAGCGAGAGGAGCTGGAGTCGGTGCCAGCGGTCCCTGGTCACGTTGTCATCGATGTCGGCGCCACCGGCTGCAACTTCTTCGACATCTTGATCACCCAGGGTCAGTACCAAGTGCGTCCGGAGTTGCCGTTCTCACCGGGAGCTGAGGTAGCGGGGACCGTTCGCGAGATAGGCACAGGAGTCGACGGCTTCTCGATCGGCGACCGAGTGAGCGCGTTGCTGCCATACGGCGGGTTTGCCACGACCGTCGCGGCACCTCAGGAACGCGTCTTTGCGGTGCCTGCACAGATGGCCGTCGAGGAGGCCGCGGCGATGGGCATCGTCTACCAGACCTCGTACGTCGGTCTTGTGCATCGAGCGAACCTGCGCGAAGGGGAAACGCTCTTGGTGCACGCCGCGGCAGGCGGTGTCGGCTTAGCGGCTGTTCAAATCGGCGTCGCGCTCGGTGCACGGGTCATCGGTACAGCCGGCACACCGGACAAACTGAACCTCGTCAAGAAGAACGGTGCGGACGTCGTTCTCAACTACCGCGACGACGACTGGGTTCAACAGGTGAAAGAACTAACCGATGGACGCGGCGCTGACGTCATCTACGACCCGGTCGGCGGAGACACCTTTGACCTGTCGACGAAGTGCATCGCGTTCGAGGGGCGACTCTTGGTCGTCGGCTTCGCTAGCGGGCGGATTCCGTCGGCGAAGATGAACCGGGTTCTCGTGAAGAATTTCTCGCTGGTCGGATTGCATTGGGGCCTTTACTTCGACAAGGACCCGAAGATGCTCCGGGAGGCTCAGGACGCGCTCTCGAGTCTCTACATCGCCGGCAAGATCGCGCCCTTGGTATCGACGACGTATCCACTCATCGAGGCCCACGCTGCGCTCGACGCGCTCGGCGCGAGAAAAACCACCGGCAAGGTCGTGCTGATCCCTTAGCTTCGGCCGGATTCGACCTCAGGGAGTGCCGCCTGACAGCGATCGATCACCGCATCGATGACGCCTTGGTGACCGCCCAGCGGGGCGGCGATGGCAAAATCGACCCCGGCGTGGCTCCCGGCTGCCTCCGCGACCAGGCGGGGAAGGTCCTCTGTGACGTGTCGACCAGGTGCCAGCATGAACGGATGCACGACGACGATGGTCGCCCCTTGCGCGACACATCGTGCGAACCCTTCGGCAATCGTAGGCGCGGCAATCTCCATGTGCGCCGGCTCCACGATGCTTTCCTCGCCGATGCGTTGCTTGACGAGTGCGGCGACTTCATCGAGAAGCGCGTTAGCCTGAGCGCGCCGGCTACCGTGGTCGATCAGCAACATCGCCTGGCGCCCCTCTGTGTCGCGCCGCCCGCTCTTGCCGTGCCCCATCAGTGATATCTGGGCCTCAGCTTCCCGAGTGTCAAGAACCTCCGATCGCCGCCGCGACGCTTCACACGCAAGCCGAAAGCGCTCGCCGCACGCCACTGAGGTACGATTCGCCGAACAGATTGACGTGCACCATCAACGGGTAGAGCTGGTAGAGCGGAACGCGATCGCTCGCGCCAGACTCGAGTGGCATCGCCTCGGCATAGGCGTCGAAGACGCGGGCGCCAAACCCACCGAACAACTGCATCATGGCGAGATCAACTTCCCGGTGCCCACCGTAGACCGCCGGGTCGATCAGAGCCGGGTTGCCCTCGTGGTCTACATGCAGGTTGCCTCCCCAGAGATCGCCGTGGAGCCGGGACGGAGGTGCGGATGGACCGACTCGTTCACGGAGAACCCGCCGCAGGGATTCG
>CAYZDM010000029.1:0-12700 GCA_964476875.1 uncultured Sandaracinaceae bacterium
CACCACCGACGTGACGTTGAGCCTCTTCTGCAACCCGAGCAGCAAGCGGTTCACACGCGTGACGTTGATCGGGTCCAGCCCCTCGGCGGGCTCGTCGTAAAACACGACCTCAGGGCGAACCGCCACCGCTCGCGCTAGCGCCACACGCTTGCGCATGCCTCCCGACAGGTCCGCCGGCGCCATGCCCTCAATCCCGGGAAGGTCGACCAGCGCCAGCGTTTCGCTCACGCGCGCCGCGATCTCCTCTTCGGGCATCTCGGTTTGCTCTCGCAGCGCGTACGCGACGTTTTCGTAAATGTTGAGCGAGTCAAAAAGCGCCGACTCTTGAAACAACATTCCGATTCGTCGCCTCGTCGCCATCCACTCTCGCTCGGACTGCCCGGTGACCTCGTGCCCGTCGAGACGAATGGTTCCGGCGTCGACCTCGATCAGGCCCATCATCGCTTTGAGCAGGATGCTTTTCCCCGAGCCCGACTCCCCGATGATCGTGACGACTTCACCGGCGTAGATATCGATGTCGAGCCCGTCGAGGACCACGTTTCGTCCGAATGCCTTCTTCAGGCCACGTACCTCGAATAGAGCCATGGCCTCGGCGACTCAGCCCTTCGCCGCCCAGGAGTTGCAGTAGCCCAGGGGATGAATTGGGCCCGCGACGAGCGTGCATTGACCGCATTGGCTCTCGTCGCCGGCTCGGTAGAAGGCGCAGTTGCCGCAGTTCTTGTTCTCTCCGTGGGGCGATCGGTCCTGATACTCGAGTGCCGTCCGCAGCTCGAGGTCCGCCTTGCCCATGTTGCTCACGTCGTCACAGCGGAACTCCGCCTTCGTGCACGCCTGGAGGAGGATCGGCATTGAACCAATCACGGCCAAGTGTACCGTGCCACCGATCATCTCCCGTCTCGAAAAGGTGCTCTTGCTCATTCCTGTGGCTCCTCGCCCGAGGCTAGCACGGCCGCCCAACAATCAGCGAACAGTGCTCATCATCTCGAGGAACTCGTCGCTTTCCACCAGACCCGTTACCCGAGCGGCTTCGGTGCCGTCGCTGTGGTGAAGGACGACGAGGGGTAGGCCGGGCTGCTGATATCCCTTTAGCAGTTCCCACTTGTCTTCGGTGGCCTTGTCGGTGCTCAGATCGACACGCACTGTCACGAAGCGTTGGGCCTCGGCGACGACGCGCGGGTCGCTGAGCACGTCATGCTCGAGCTCCTGGCACGCGCCGCACCAATCCGCGCCGAAGTCCACGAGCATCGGCCGCTGTTCGGCGAGTGCTTGGGCCTTGCCGACCTCGAAGTCATCGACCCATCCGATGTGTGCACCGGGAGGAAGTGCCTGAGTCCAGCCTACGATACCGAGAACGCCCGCGACACATGCGCCGACGCCCACCGCTTTGCGAACGCGTGCCGACCAGGCGCCACCCTTGAAAGAAAGATGAATCGCGCCGACGAAAACACCCCCGACGAGCAAGCCGAACGCCGCTGCGAGCCAGGTGTCGTCGCGCACCGCGGGGCGGGGGTAGGGCAATACGCCGCGGAGGTAGTAAAAGGCGAGGGCGAGCATCGCGATCCCAAACGCGCTCTTGGTCCACTCGACCCATCGTCCCGATTTCGGAAGCGTCACGGCGAAGGTCCCGACGAACCAGAACAACACGCCGATGCCGATCGCGTAAATGAACAAAGCCACCGCGCCAAACGCGACGTTGCCCGTCGTGGCCACCCAGGTCAGCAAGACGGCGAGGACCGGCCCGGTACATGGAGCCGCGATGAGTCCGTTGACAAAGCCGAGGACGAACGCGCCCCGCACACCGAACCCGCCCGCCTGAGCGAGTCGATTCTGCAGGACGGTGGGCAGGGCGAGGTCGAAGAGGCCGAACATGCTGAGGGCCATCACCGCGAACAGCGCCGAGAGTGTTCCCACGACCCAGGGGCTCGCCAGAGCGCTACCGAACGCGCTTCCTGTGAGCGCGGAAACCACCCCGAGCGGAGTGAAAAGGGCGGCGATCCCCAACACGAACGCCGTCGAGAGAAGTGCGGCCTTGGCTCGGCTCTCAGCCTGCCGAGCGCCGAACACGCTTACCGTGATCGCGATCATCGGATAGACGCAGGGGGTTAGCGAGGTGGCGAGACCTGCTACGAAGATCAGCCCCAGTGCGCCGAGGTAGCTTCCGCCTTGCAGTGCGTCCGCGAACGGCGCGGTGAGCTCCGTCAGCGTATCGGCGGACGCGTGCGTCTCCGGCATGAAAGCCAGGACAAACCCCACCAAACCGACCCACGCACGCGCGCTCATACGCTAACTATGGTGCTCGTTTGGTTGACCGTCCACGAACCGGGGACGTAGCCTCTCATCGGGGAACACTTTTGCCGCTACTTTTTCTGCTGTTTATCGCCATCGCCACCGGTGCGCTTTGTGCCCACGCCGGCCGCGACGAGGTCCGCCATAGCGCAGACCCCATATGGCGCACGGAGGCGTTTCTCGCCTTTACACTCTTCGTTGGCTTGGTCCTGTTGCCAACAGCCATGTACTTCTATGTATTTCATGGCGATTGGTTTCTTTTTTATTGGGTCGATACGGGCCACACGTCCTGGTTCTGGGGCATGCTGACGGTCTTGCTACTACTCGGGTCCGCCGTCCTCGGGTTCGGTCTCGGCGCTGCATTGTGTCGGGCCTCCCGCGATTCTGCTGCCCGCCGAATAGCATTCGGCGCCATCTTCATTGGGCTGGCGGTGTGGCCGCTCGCGTGGGATCGCCTGTCGGTCGTTGGATCCTACCGGCAGTTCTCCCGCGACTATGGCCTCCTGGCTTTTCTGGCGAGCCCGCCGTTCTACGCAGGACTCGTCATGCTCCTCATCCTCGGCGTCGCGTTTGGTTCGGCGGTCTATCGAATCGACCGACACACCCGCGACGTGGTTTGATTCCCGGTCGCGACTAGCGAGGAGAGAGCAGTCCCATGTGCTCACGGAGGTGCATCGCTGCCGGCGATGCCCAGAACTTCAACGCGTCGATGTAGGCCGGATGCTTGTCGAACGTCTCCCCTTCGGCTTCTCGATCCGGGGCGATTCGGCTCCGCACATCCTGGACCAGCGGGTCGAGACCGTCGCATACGAGCAGCGCCGCTCGGAGGGCGGTTCTATTGGCAGCGTTGACCCATCGGTCTAACTTCACTCGTTTGGCCTGTGAGTAGACGATGGCCGCGTCTCGCACGAGTTTGCGATCGCGTCGTGGGATCGCGCGTTGAAGCCGGCGCATTTGCTCGTCGAGAAACTCTTCGCTCGTGAGGCCGGCCCCGAAGTCTGGCCTCACGATTCGCGCCGCGGACGCCAAGAGAACGTCGAGCTCTCTTGGCGTGAGTTTGTCCACAGCGTGGTATCCGCGGGCGATCTGCGTCATTGGCTGGGTCAAGAGGAAGGCCTGGGTAGCGGGGTCCCTCTCCATGATCGTGGCCGGCACGAGCACTGCCGGGTGAGTCCCGAACTCGATCGAGATGCCTCGGTTTCGTACTCGATGCAGAAACAGGTCGAAGTGGCGAACGTCGAGCGCGGCACCGATTCGGTTCGCGATCTCGCGAAGCGGGTGATTGGCTTCGGTGGGCAAACGATCTCGTGTTGCCAGCCCGTAGCTCTCGAGCTCCGGGGGGTAGAGCTTTGCGAGTGCTGGGCTCAACGCGGCCAGTAGCGCGCCGGCGGCTGTGTCCTCTGCGCGCGGCGTCCCCAGTTGGTCGAGCACCGACCCCCGCAGAGACCGTGGCCGTATCCGTGCTGGCCAAGCCTCGACCGCTGCGGCACGGGCGCGATCGTCTGCATCGTCCGCGCCGATCGCGAGCAGAGGCTCGGTCGCCAACCGCGCCTCTCGCGACCGACCTGCCGTCTGATAGGTGATTGCTAGCTCCCGCCAGACCTCCTCCCGAAGAGGTTCTTGGCAGACCACCATCTGAAGCTGCTCGACCGCCGCGGCCTGTTCTCCGCGCGTGCGCAATCGGACACCGAGCTCACGTCGGAGGTCCGCGTTGGCCGCCCCATTCTCGAGGGCGGCTCGGAGCGCCGCGATGGCGGCGTCTTCGTCGTGACAATGGTCAGACAGGATTCGTGCGACTTCGAGCGCGGTCCTCACTCGTCCGGGCTCGTCTTTGGCTCGATAGTCACCGAGGGCTTCGGCATACGCGCGCCAGTCGTCCGGCGTCACGCACAGTTCCTCGAGCGTACGCGATGCATGGCTGTTCGGTCCTTCGAGCAACACCGCACGTCGCAGTGCGGTTTTCGCGTTGCCTCCATCGCCCGCGGCGTGCTCGAGTCGGCCCAGACGCACCAACGCGTCGCCGCGTTCCTGTCCGTCACTGACATCGAGCAGATGGCGAGCGACCTGCAACGCCTCTGGCAGTTGTCCGAGGGCTTCGTGTACCAGGGAAAGCTCCTGAAGAGCCGCCGGATGCGTAGGCTCGGACGCGAGTGCGGCTTCGACGTGACGCAGCGCCCGATCGGGCATGTTCAATCGCTCGCGGTAGAGGCGCGCTAGGTCGAGCAGGACTCGGCGGACGCGGTCGTGGTCCGGGGCGGCGGCAAGGAGTTGCTCCATGGTCGCGGCCGCCTCGTGCCATGATTCGTTCGCTTCGAAATGACTTGCCAAGCTTTCGAGCGCGTCGAGATGACGAGGGTTCACCTTCAGCACACGCTGCAGCGTTCGTATAGCTGTCGGCAACTCGCCGAGTTCATTGCTTTGAACACGCGCGACGGCTAGCCACAGGGCACTGGCTCTTTCGACGGAGCCCGCCGCACTGGCTGCTTGGGAAAGTCGATCGACCAAGGGGGACCAGGCCGCGTCGATCGCGAGCACGTCGGTGAGCCCGTCCGCCGCACGTTCAGAGTCCGGCCAGAGTTCGAGCGCTTGCTCGAAGTCCTGCCGAGCGCCGTCGTGATCCCCGATTCGTTCCAGACGAACGAACGCGCTTTGAACCAAGAGCTCCGATGCGGCTCGTCCATCCCGTTCGGCTTTCGCCTCACGTCGAAGGGCGTCTACGAGCGCGGCGGGGTCGTCGGTTTCCTGTGCCACGCGAGTGAGGCCTCGGGCGGCACCGATGTGATACGGATCGGCAACCGCCGCGGCACGGAACTGCTCAATCGCCTGCGCGTCGTCTTCTCCTTCGACGACTTCGGCAAGACGCGCGCGGTGGGCCGCTGCGACGGTCGGGTCGTGGGCAGACTTTGCCACCAGCGCGTCGATCTCACGGAGTAGCTCGGTATCTCGTTCGCCGGCCGCCAAGCGCTCCAGCTCGATGAGGGCCCCCAAGTCGGTAGGCGCCACCTCCAACACTCGTCGATAGGCACTGACGATGTCTTGGTACTCTCCGATGCCTTGATGCTCCAGCAGGCGTGCGAGTTCGTAGAGCGCCGCCACGCGGCCGCTCTGATCTTCGAGGGCCTCGGATTGAGTCGCGTACACGGCGCACAAGGACTCCCACGCGCCGACTTGGCGCTGCAGTTGTTCGAGGGCAAGCAGCGCGCCCAGATGCTTGGGCTCGACCGCAAGCACTTCCTCCCAGGCCTGGATCGCCTGCCGGTGCTTGTCCTGCTGCTCCAAGACCTGTGCCTTGCGTGCGAATAGGGCGACCCGTTGAGTTGGTTCCTCAGTGAGTTTCAACTCTCGCTCGAGATCCGCGAGCAGATGAGTCCAATCTTGCTCTTCAGCACGCACGCGAGCCAGCGCGTCAACGGCCGGTCGATAGCTCGTGTCGGCAGCTACGGCGGCTTCGTAGGAGGCAACTGCTTTGACGCGGTCGTCGAGGTGCTCCTCGTACACCTGACCGAGCAGGAACGCGGCGCGCGCGCGGAACCCGGGCGTGCCGGAGTTGCGAAGCTGGAGCTCCAGCACATCGACCAGCTCCTCCCAGTCCCCCCGTTCTCGCAGTTGTCGAGCCAGCTCCTGGAGCGAAGGCGCGTGAGCCGAGTCGACTTTGATTGCCTCACGGTGGTATCGCAGCGCGTCGTCATCGCTGCCCAGGCGGTCGCGCGAAATCTCGGCCATCTTTTGGAGCAAGGCTACCCGTCGACTCTTGGCAGAGGTGAGCCGCAGCTCCTGTCCGTAGACGTCGAGTAGGTCGTTCCAGCGCCCGGCGGCGTAGTACAAGCGTCCGAGGCTCGAGAGCGTTGGCACGTGGCGAGGGTCTTTCGCGAGCGCCCGTCGATATCGGCTGATCGCCTCATCCCGGTCGCCCAACTGCTCGTCCAGCACTTCTCCCGCCCGGTGTAGTAGGGCGACCAATCTATCCCGCTCGACGGTCAGCTCAATCTCGTAGTCCAGGGCTTCGAGGAGGTCGCGCGGGCGCTGTGCACGCGCGGCTGAGCGCTGCCATGCATGGACTGCGGCAAGATGTCCGGAGTCCTGCTGCAACACGCGCTTGTACGCTTGGGTCGCAAGGGCGTGTTCCCCGAGCACGTCTTCGTAAAGCTGGGCGATCTTCAGGAGGTACGAGACCGCCCGCGTTCCCGTCACTCGGTCCAGCGCGTTCTCGTAGAGTTGCACCAGTTCCTTCGGCTTGTTCACATCCGAAAGCAATCGGGCGAGTGCCTTGAACGCGGTGGGGTGGTCGGGCATCGCGTTGAGGGCGCGATGGTAGTGGTCGATCGCGTCGTTGATGGCGTCGAGCTTGCTCTCGTAGATTTCGGCAGCGCGTGCATGGGAATCGGCCCGTCGCTGGGCGTCCGTGGTGTAGCGCGCCTCTTGAAGACACATCCCAATGAGCTTTGGCCACGCGCCGCGCACCCGATACAGCAAGCTCAAGGCCTGTAGGCTGGAGAGAGAGGTTGGGTCGAGATCCACCGCCTTCTCGTGCCATGCGATCGCCTGGTCCACGTCACGCAGTTCCTCTTCGTAGAGTCGCGCAATCCGCTGCGTGTGGGTGAGCTTCTCGGCCTCGTCTTCGCTCGCCTCGGTGAGGGCCTCCAAGGTCTCGACTAGTGCTTGAAGGCGCTGTCCTGCCTCGTAGTGCCGGGCGAGTTCGCCCAGGATGAGCGGGTCTTGCGGACGCAGGCTCCTCGCTTGCTCCAGAACTCGGATCGCCTCGTCCCGATTCCCCAACCGCTCTGCGTGAATTCGCGCCGCTCGGTACAGCGACGAAGCCTTGGAAAACGGCTCGGTGGCGAGTTGGGCTTCCGCTTCGAGCGTGCGAATCAAGTCCCGCCAACGATGTTGGCCGTAGTACAGACGCTTCAAAGCCTGGACCGCGATTGCGGCGGATGGGTCGAGTTGAAGTGCGGTTTCGTAGAGTTCCGCCGCCTGCTCGGGGCGTTGCTGCCGGCTCTCGAGCAACTGCGCCCTCCGAATGATCAATGCCGCCCGGTGCCCGTCGTCTGCCGCGGCCGAATTGGCGAGCTCCGCGAGGTTCCGATCGACATCGGGCCAGGCCTGCTGTGCAAAGGAGCGCTGCTCTGTCGCGCGCAAGATCGCCGCGTGCGAGCGATCGAGCGCTCTCGCGGTGTGATACGCTTCGGCGGCCGCCTCTCTATTGCCGAGCACATCTTCGAGCAGACGCCCCTTCAACAAGAACAGGGTGGCCTTGTCGCGAGGTTGTCGCGTCACGCGAGCCTCGGCGTCGAACAGGGCGAGCGCCTCCGTGAACATGCGTGCGCCGAGCAGCAGGCGGCGGGCTGCCCGTATCGCCGGCACATAGTCAGGAGATCGCTCGAGCGTCGCTTGGTAGTACTGCAGCGCCCGACGCGTGTCCTTTAGCGGGCCCTCGCAGGTTCGCCCCATCTCGAAGTACAAGCGTGCCGCGCGCCGAACGTCGGGCTGGCTGGTGAGCTCGCGCTCGCACTCCTCGAGCCAATCCCGCGCACGCCGTGTCCGATCGACCTTGGCGTGTGCCGACCCGGGCGGTGCGCCCGATGTGCGCGCTGGTACGGCAGGCGGTTTCGCGGAGTCGGGTTCGTCGACGATATCGTCCTGCCCGAGCTGTTGCGTCGCGTCGCGTCGCAGCAGCGTAATGTCCCCTTCTTCGAACGCCATCTGACCCGTATGCTACCCCGGCTCAGCCGAGATCGCACCGGCCCTTGAATCGTGGTGGCGACGTAAGGGGGCACCCTACACTTGAGCAGGTGGGATGGTTAGGCCGCAGGGGCGAGGTCTTTGAGCTCCTCAGCGAGCTTCTTCTTGGCCCGGGCTTCAAGCTGACGGGCGCGCTCGCGGCTAACACCGAGTTCGCGACCTAGCGAGGCCAACGATGCCGAATCGTCGCTCAAGATGCGCTTCTCGACGATGAGTCGCTCACGATCATCGAGGACGGAGAGGGCGCCTTCGAGTCGCAACTCGATGCCGCTCTGCCGCCGGCGACGCTCGACCACCATGTCTTGTGGCTCTGACGTGCCTGGGAGCATCTCGACGAGCGTCGCATCCGAGTCGCTGTACGCGGGGGCGTCGAGGGAGATCTCACGCTGGTCCAATCGACGTAGTAGCCCCGTCATCTTTGCGGGAGTCGTGTCGAACTCCACAGCGAGTGCTTCAATCAGTTCTTCTGGGTCGGCAATGAGGTTCGACAGTCGAGCGCGCTCTCGACGAAGTCGGAAGAACAGCTTCGATCGGAACGGCCCTGAACCGGCGCCGATCATCGTGCTGGAGCGCACGACCGCTTCGAGTACGAACGCGCGAATCCAGTATCCGGCATACGTCACGAATCGGGTGCCCCGGTGGGGGTCGAACTTGCGCACGGCGGTCACCAAGCCGACGCTGCCTTCTGCGATCAAGTCTCCGAGTCGCACGCCGTATCGGCGGTACTGCAGTCCGATGGCGACTACGTATCGAAGGTTGGCTTCGACCAACTTGTCGGCCGCGTCTTGGTCTCCCTCACCAACTTTTAGCGCAAGCTGATGCTCGTCCTCTCGGGAAAGCTTGGGGATCGCCCGGACTTGCTGGATGTATCGATCGAGGGAAGCTGATGACTGCATGATGAATCTCCGTATGCTGTCCCCTTGCTTACGTTACGTCACCTATGTCCGTCAAGCAGTTTGTCTAAGTTTTGTCTAGTTTACGGTCCGTATACATGAACATTTTGTAGACAGGAAGCGAGAGCCTCCACGCAATCAGCGATCGAATGATTGAAATGATTGAGGAATCAGGTGGCGAAGCTAGAGCCACAACCACAGGTCTGTTTGGCCTGCGGATTGCCAAACTTGAAACCGGCGCCTTGGAGGCCCTCGACGTAGTCGATCTCGGTTCCCTCGACATACTGCGCGCTCATCATGTCGACGTAGATCGGAATCCCGTGCGACGTGAACGTTTGGTCCATCTCCGAGGTCTCGTCCTCAAAGAACAAATCATACGAAAAACCAGCACAACCGCCGCCAATGACGCGGACGCGGAGACCCTGCTCGGGGAGCCCCTCGGCATCTCGGATTTCTTTTACCTTTTCGGCAGCGCGGTCGGTGAGGTTCAGCATGATGTTCCTTTGGAGACCACTATAGGGTCGACGTCCGTTTCACGCCAGGGGAAGCCGTTCCGTATCGTCAGGTGGGCGGACGACCCACCCCGGGGCCGTCTTCGACTGGTCCCGAGGCTCGCGCCGGCGCTCCGTCAATTTTGAAGCCTTCCGGTCCCTCCGTCTCAGATCCCCGCTTCAGGAACCCGAGAGCAGACACCCCGTCGCGGTACCGCACCGCGGAGGTCACCTCGCCGACGATCGCGTCCCCTAGGGCAATCGGGGCCTTGGCCGTCGGAGGGACGGTGCCGTCGAGCGTCCAGCGCCAGAGCACTTTCGGTGCCTTGCCCCGGTTCTCGAGCATGACGACGGTTTCCTGGCCGATGTAGCAGCCCTTGTTGAAGGAGACGGCGATTCGGGTCAGTCCGGTCTCTTGCGGGTAGGTCCACTCCCCAAAGTCCACGCCGAAGCGGGGCCGTCCACGAGACACATGAGCGTCGGCCCAGGCTTGATCGCTGACCGGGCCGCCGCCGAGCTCCCGACAGAGCGCGGTCAGCCGATGGACCTCCGACTCGAGATCGTCACCCGACACCACCCATTGCCTCCCACCGACGCCCAGGCGATCGGCGGGCCACCCTCGTTGGTCGAGTTCCTGAGCTCGGGGCCCTTGCGCGGTGACCACATGCAAGTCGTCCCGGACCTCCAGGTCGACGTCCTCCATGATGATGTAACGGTCTAAGCGCTCGATCAGCGCGGCCACCTGAATGGCAGGCACATCGAGCCATACTTCGTCCTCCCGCACGAGCGCATAGACGTCTGCCAAGACGCGTCCCTTGAGGGTGAGTACGAATGCGTACACCGAGTCGCCCGGCTCGAGGCCGTGCACTTGATTGGTGAGCTGCCCTTGCAGCCAGTCCCGCGCGTCGTCCCCGCTGACCGAGACGACCGCGCGGTCCTCGAGTACGAGTACCCCGACGGAATGCTCTAGCCACTCGAGTTCCTGTGCGTCCGTCATCGTTCAGTCTTGGTGCGCAACCCTCGTGCAGGCAAGTGCCTCATTCAGCGCTCGACCGGTTCGATATGGGCCGCGTGAAGAGACAACACGCCGGCGTCGGTTCGTACGCGAGCGGCGCCGCTAGGGTCGATCCCGTCGAAAATGCCCTCGCCGTCCTCCCAGCGAACCGATTCTCCGACGAGTGCCAGGTTCGGCCGCAGGGCATTCACCACGACCGCTGCGCCATCTCTACTGAGGCGTTCGACCCAGCGTTCGATGTGAGACAGGACAGCCGCGAGCACGTCTGCGCGGTTGAAAGGCTCTCCGCCGTCCTGCTCGGCTCGAAGGGACGTCGCGGTGTTCGCCAGTTCGGTGGGCCACTGCGTCCGGTTGACGTTCAAGCCGACTCCGATGATCACTGAGTCGATGCGCATGCCGATGGTTCGACTCTCGACCAAGATGCCTGCGCACTTGCGGCGTTCGATCCAGACATCGTTGGGCCACTTCACCTGCACCGCCCGATTGGGCAGGAGTTCTGCCGCGGCATCCCGTACGCCGAGGCCCGTAGCGAGGGTGATGAGCGCAGTCGATTCGGGCTCGATCGCGGGACGGGTGACGACCGAGAAGTAGAGGTCGGAGCCAGGCGGAGACACCCATTGCCGTCCGTGCGCCCCCCGTCCGTGCGTCTGTCGGTCGGCCACCACCAGGTGCCCGCTCGTCGCGCCCGCGGCCGCTGCAGCCGACGCGTCGTCCATGGTCGACGTCGTACTCTGATGGTACGCCACGGACGTTCCCCATTGGCCGGTCAAACGTTCGCGTATCGTCTCCGCCCTCAGGTCGTCCATGGTGTCTAACCCCAGTCGAGTCCGAGGTCGCATGAGGGCGCGGAGTGGGTGAGCGCCCCTACACTGATCACGTCGACGCCCATCTGTCCGAGTGTCGCCACGCGTTCTAGGGTAATTCTGCCCGACACTTCGACGATGGCCTTGCCGTCGACCAAGACGAGCGCATCGCGGACCTCGTCGTCGCTGAAGTTGTCCAACATGACGATGTCGGCTCCGGCTGCGAGTGCTTCTTGCAGTTGGGCGCGCGTGTCGACCTCGCATTCAATGCGGCAGGTGTGAGGCGCGTACGCACGGGCGCGTTCGATGGCTCGAGCGCAACCACCGGCTGCCGCGATGTGATTGTCCTTGATCAAGACGGCCGCGCCAAGGTCCTCGCGGTGGTTGTGCCCGCCACCGCAACGAACGGCGTAGCGCTCGAAGGCGCGCAGGCCGGGCGTCGTCTTGCGTGTGTCGGTGATTCGGGTGGCTGACCCTTCAGGTAACGCATCGACGAACCGTCTGGTGATCGTCGAGACCCCGGTGAGCCGCTGCATGAAGTTGAGTGCAACGCGCTCGCCGAGCAGAATCGAAACCGCGGGGCCGGATAGCGTACCAAGGACCGCTCCGGCCTCGATACGATCGCCATCTTGACCGTGGACGTCGACATCCACGGCGAGGTCGATTTGCGCGAACACTTCCTCGAGGATTGGCAGCCCGCACACCACGACCGGCTCTCGAGCATTCAGCGACGCTGTGCCAAGGGTCGTTGGCTCGACACAGGCCTCCGTGGTGACGTCGCCGCGGTCGATGTCTTCGGACAAGGCGCGACGGACGGTTTCCGAGAGAATGGTGGGAGCCGGCGGGGTGGCCTGCATGAGTCCGTTATAGCCAACTCCGCGCCAGAATCTCGGAATAAAGGTTGCTCATGGCGTGGAGCACGAGGGCCGCGCCGATCCCCCCGCGCCATGCACGCGCCCATCCAAACAGTAGGGCAGGGAAAAACACCGCGAGACGAGCCGGGTGCGGCTCGACCAGAAAGTGAATCGCAGCGAACAGGGCGGCTTGCAGCACCCAGGCCCCGAGCGCGAGGTCAACACCAAGCACCCGCCGTCGTGTTGTGGCCAAGTCAGTCAGTGCGGTCTGCACATAGCCGCGAAAGAACGCTTCCTCGGGTAGCGCCACCACGATCAGCTGGGCCAGGATGAAGTTCGCTAGGTTGGGGGGCGCCACCAATGAGAAGCTTCCCGTCGGCTCGTTCCACCAGTAGAAGCCGATCGCGTACAACGGAAAGACGACGGCGCCGATCCCGATCGCCACACCCAGTTCGACGGTGGCCGAGGGAAGCGCCTTGCGGACAGCACGACCGAGGTCGAAGAGCCCGAGCGGCCCCGCCGGCTGATCGTCGTCGGCCGGCTCCATCAGACCGCCGAGCGCGACCCCGTAGTGCGCGGGGTCGCGGCGCGCGAGCCGGATCGCTGTCAGTAGGAA
>CAYZDM010000030.1:0-12640 GCA_964476875.1 uncultured Sandaracinaceae bacterium
CCATTTTTTCGACGGCAAACTCGAACATCGACCGCACTTCGTCTTCTTTCGTGACGTCGCACAGAACCGTCTCGGGGCGCACGCCGGTTTCGGCCTGGATCTTGTCGGCTGCCTCTCCGAGACGCCGCTCGTGAATGTCGCTGATTATCAGCCCCGAGGCGCCTTCTTCGGCGCAGCGAACGGCGGTTGCGAATCCAATGCCCGTACCCGCGGCTGCGGTCACGACGACGGTTTTGCCTTCGAGCAGTTTGTGCCCGTCGACGTACGTGGGTTTGCTGGTCATCGCGGCTCCTTCGGCAGCCCGAGTCCTCGTTCGCCGATGATGTTTCGTTGAACCTGGTTCGAGCCGGCGTAAATCGTGTCGGCACGCGCGAAGAGATACCACTTCTGCATGCCGGTCAGTTCGTACGGTCCGGCGGTGAGGAGTTCGGCCTCGGGACCCAATAGATCCATGGCCAGTTTACCGAGGTCGCGGTGCCAGTTCGACCAGTAGAGCTTGCTGATCAGCGCCTCCCGGTTGAGGTCTGCACCCTCATGCTCGAGCATGCGTAGCGCGTTCACGCGCATGATCTTGAGCCCGATTCCCGCCGCCGCGATTCGTTGCCGGAAAACCGGATCGCTCGCAGCGCCCGTGCGCTTCGCGACGGCGACGACTTGCTCGAACTCTTTCTGGAAAAGGTACTGCTGTCCGAGCGTGGATGCTCCGCGCTCGAACGCGAGCGTTCCCATCGCCACCTTCCACCCGTTGTTGACGCCCCCGACGACGTGGTCCTTGTGAGCCTTTGCACCGTCGAAGAAAACCTCCGCGAACTCAGAGCTCCCGCCCATCTGCTTGATCGGGCGCACCTCGACGCCTTTCTGTTTCATGGGAACCAGGATGTAGCTGATGCCGCGATGCTTCGGCGCCTCGGAATCGGTGCGGCACAGAACGAAACACCAATCCGAGTACTGCGCGCCGGAGGTCCAGATCTTCTGTCCATCGATGACCCACTCGTCGCCTACCAGCGTGGCTTTCGTCTGGACGTTTGCGAGGTCCGATCCCGCCCCCGGCTCCGAGTACCCCTGGCACCAGATCTCATCGCCCGACACGATCGGTGGCAGGAACCGATTCTGTTGTTCCGGCGAACCGAAGTGGATGAGCGTCGGCCCGAGGAGTGTCTCGCCGATGTGCCCGACATTGCCGGGTCCGTTCGCTCGTACGTACTCCTCGTTGAAGACGGCTTCCTCCTTGATGGAGCATCCGCGCCCACCGAACTCCTTGGGCCACCCGATGCAGTGCCAACCGGCGGCACCCATGGTTTTACCCCAGGCAACGCGCTCTTCGATGTAGGTGTCTTGATCGCCGGATGCGCCACGGCCCTGGAGATCCTTGAAAGGGCCGTTGAGTTGCTTCTCCAGCCAAGCACGGGCCTCCTGGCGGAATGCTTCTTCCTGCTCGTTGAGTTGGAGCTCCATTATAAACCCATGCGCTTTGCGAATCGTTCGCGGTGAAGGGATGGATCGCCCAACAGGCCCTCGCTTGCCTTGGCTCGCTTGAAGTACATGTGCGCCGGGTGCTCCCAGGTGAAACCAATGCCGCCGTGAATCTGGATGTTTTCCGCGGCGCAGTGAAAGAAGGTGTCTGAGCAGTAGGCCTTGGCGGTAGAGGCTGCTTCTTCCAGGTCATCGGCTCCTTGGCTAGCCAGTGCGCTCGCGTAGAACGCGGCGGATCGCGCGGACTCGACCATCATCAGCATGTCCGCGCACTTGTGCTTGATCGCCTGGAATGAACCAATGGGCCGACCAAACTGCTTACGCACCTTGGCGTACTCGACCGACATCTCGAGGGACATCTCTGCCGCGCCCACCTGCTCCGCGGCGAGCGCGATCCGCGCAAGGTCCAAAGTCTGCTCGCAAAGCGCCCAACCACGACCCTCCTCGCCGAGAAGCACATCCGGTGAAACGACGACATCGCCGAGCTCGACAGAGGCCAAACGTCGCGTCTGATCCATCGTCGGCAACCAGGTGCGCGTGAGCCCTTCCGCGTTGCCCGGGACCAGGAACAAGCTGACTCCAGCCGCACCCTTGCTGCCTTCCGCCCGTGCGGCGATGACGAGCAAGTCGGCTGTGTGCCCGTCGAGCACGTAGGTTTTGGTGCCTCGCAGAATGTAACCCGCGCCGTTTCGGACGTAGGTCGCTTCGACACCTTCCGCGTCCATTCGGTTGTTCTTCTCACCGTAAGCCAGGCTTGCCGTCGTGTCGCCCGCCGCGATCCCGGGGAGGTGCCGTTCCTTTTGGGCGTCCGTACCACCGAGCAGGAGGGCGTTGGCGCCAAGACAAATCGTCGAGAAGAACGGTGAGCACAAGAGTGCGCGCCCCATTTCTTCCATCAAGGGATGCAGGTCGAGGTAACTCATGCCGAGCCCGCCATAGGCTTCGGGTATGGTGAGCGCGGTCCAAGCGAGCTCTTCGGAGAGTTGCGCCCACGTTGCCGAGTCGTAGCCCTGCTCGGTCGCCATGGCGGCCCGAACTCGTTCCTCCGACGAGGCGATTTCCAAGAACCGTCTTGCGCTTCGTCTCAGCTCGTTCTGATCCTCTGAGAACGAAAACTCCATTCGCTCACTCTCCTCGATTCACGGTAGCGGCAGACAAGAACGCGGGCGTTTCGCCGCCGCCATGAAGCACCAGGTTCGCCCCGCTCACGTACGATGCCAGTGGTGACGCAAAATAGAGGCATGCTCCGCCCACATCCTCCGGTGTGCCTAGTCGGTCGAGCGGGACGGTATCGGCGATGCGGGTGATGCCCTCTTCGCCACCGTAGTGCAGATGAGCCTGTTTGGTCCTGATCATGCCAGCGGAAATCACGTTGATGCGGACCTTGGGTCCCCATTCGATCGCCAATGTGCCGGTGAGGTTGATCAGCCCCGCCTTGGCTGCGCCATAGGCCGCGGTGCCAGGGGAAGGGCGGACCCCCGATACGCTCGCAATGTTGATGATCGAACCGCCCGAGCCCTGGGCTTGCATGACGCGATTGGCTTGCTGCGCGCAATGAAGCGCCGCGGTGAGGTTCAGTTGAATGACCTTCTCGGAGAATCGAGGGGAGGCGGTGGCGGCTTCCGCGAAGGGCGCACCACCTGCGTTGTTGATCAGCACGTCTAGCCGGCCCAGGCGGTCGACCACCTCGTCGACCATCCTCTCGACCTGTTCCGCATCACGCACGTCGGCACTGACGAAGATGGCTTCTCTGCCTTCGACGCTGGGCACCTCGTCTGGTGCTTTTCGTCCGCACACTGCGACGTTAGCCCCGGCCGCGAGGAACATCTCGGCAATCCCTCGCCCGATCCCGCGACTGCCGCCCGTGATCAGGACCACCTGTTCGGTGAAGTCGAGCGGGTTCGTCATGAACCGTATACTTTCACCAGGGGTCGCGCTTTGGAGAGCAAGCCTTCCACGGCCGGTCCGATCTCCGCAGCGTCCCAGCGCTTACCGAGGTCGACCGACTGCTCCCGACGATAGCCGTCGAACGCGGTGATCGTGCCGCCAAAGATCTCCCATACACGACCAGTTACCTCGCGCGACTTCGAGCTGACGAGCCAAGCGATGAACGGGGACACGTTTGCCGGGTCGTTCTCATCGAAGCCCTGGGCCGGGGCCCTCATCGTGTCGCCAAACGCGCCTTCGGTCATTCTGGTTCGCGCGATCGGGCAAATCGCGTTTGCCGTCACGCCGTACCGGCGGAGCTCAGCTGCCTGAACGAGGGTCAAGGTCGCAATCCCGGCCTTCGCCGAGGAGTAGCTCGACTGGCCTACGCTTCCGAGGACGCCCGCGCCGGAACTCGTGTTGATGATCCGAGCGTCGACCTCTTTGCCGGCTTTGACCTGTCCGCGCCAGTACGCGGCCGCGTGCCGCGACACGCAAAAGTGTCCCTTGAGATGGACGCGAATGACGGCGTCCCATTCCTCCTCGCTGCAGCTGACGAACATGCGGTCGCGGACGAAGCCGGCGTTGTTGACGACCGCGTCGAGACGGCCGAACTCGTCGATGGCCTGACGAACGAGCGCTTCGGTCTGGGTCCAGTCGGCGACGTCGGCGCCATTGGCGACAGCCTCTCCGCCCATGTCGCGGATGGCTCGAACGACTTCGTCGGCGGGGCCTTCGCCGCCACCCTCACCACTGTTGCTCACACCGAGGTCGTTGACGACGACTTTGGCGCCTTGTCGCGCGAGTTCGAGCGCATGCTCACGGCCGATGCCGCGCCCCGCGCCCGTCACGATCACTACCCGTCCTTCACAAATCCCAGTCATTTCAAACCTCTGCGTCGGCCAACTTGACCATCAATTTTCCTCGATGTTCACCGCTGAACAATCGAAGCAAGTGCGAAGGCGCTCGGTCGAGCCCTTCGACGATCTCATCGCGATACCGAAGCTTACCCTCGCGGATCCAGTTCGCGAGGTCCACGCGCGCGTCGTCGTATCTGCGCGCGAAGTCGAGGGTGGTGAACCCTTCCATGCGAGCGCTTTTCGCCAGGAGCTGCAGGTAGTTGCTCGGGCCCGGCGGGAGATCGGCCGCGTTGATCTGCGCGATCGCGCCGCACAAGACGACGCGGCCATGGTGGTTGAGGCGTGTAAGAGCGGTGTTGAGGATCTCTCCGCCTACGTTGTCGAAGAAGATGTCCACGCCATCTGGGCATGCCTCCTTCAGCGCGGCTCGGAGGTTGGACGTCTTGTAGTTGACCGCCGCATCGTAGCCGAGTTCATCCGTCAGCCAGGCGCACTTCTCATCGCTGCCCGTTAGTCCCACCGTCCGGCAATCTTTGATCTTGGCAATCTGTCCGACGATCGATCCAACGCCGCCGGCCGCCGCGGACACGAGAACCGTGTCACCTTCCTTGGGTTTCCCAACGTCGAGGAGTCCGAAGTAGGCGGTGAGCCCGGTGCCGCCAAGCACGCTCAACATCGCATGAAGCGGAATGCCTTCGATCGACTTCACCCTGCCGTGAAGGCTCCGTGCCGAAACGACGCTGTACGACTCCCACGCGGCGAGAGCCTGCACGACCTGCCCGACCGGCCACGCGGCGACGTTTGAATCGACGACCTGCGAGAGTGTCCCGCTGCGGACGGGCTCCCCGATTTCAATCGGCGGCAAGTACGACTTCGCATCGCTCATCCACCCCCGAATGGCCGGGTCGATCGAGAGATACAGATTCCTGAGCAGGACCTCACCGCCCCCGGGCACGCCAACCGCCCCTTGACCCGGCTCGAAATCGCCGGCCGTGGGCACCCCAACAGGGCGCTTCTTCAATAGAATTTGCTGGTTAACCTGCGTCACGGCCTCGCTCGTCGCGGCTCCAAGACTGAAACATGTTTCACTTTTTGCAAGCAGACCAAAAAGGGGACAGTCCGCTTTTTCAAAGGGTTAAGTCTGGACGCTAGTGCCAGGTCAGGCCGCGCTGGGATAGGACCGCCAAGTCCATGGTGAGCGCCACCGACCAATGGAGAACGGCACCGAGCACGAACGAGCGATGGCGCAGGGCGAGGTAGCCGAGGACGAAGCCCGCGATGACGGAGGCGTTGACCTCGAGGATCGGCTTCCCGTAGTGGCCAACGCCGTACATCATGACCATCCACGGGAGCGCGGTGATGCCGAGGTCTCGACCGAGGCCGAACGTCATGTACCCGCGCCAGAGACTCTCCCCGGAGAGGAACACCAAGAAGTACGCGGCATGGTAGAGCAGGAAAAACCGTAGCGAGATCTCGTTGCCCCGGATCAATCCCCGCGCCTGCGGGTACTGCGCTTGGAAGTCCGGCAGAGTCGATGCCCACAGGACTAGCGGGATCATCACGAGGAACAAGCCGAAGTACGCCCACCGCATGCGATGAACACCTCGCACGGCGTAGCCATATTCCCGTGGCGGCTGTCGCAGCTTGAAACGCACGAGCAAGTAAGGCACCGCAAGGCGTAATGCAACGCTACATGTCGCGAAGTATGCGAACGCCAGGAGTGGTGTCCGGGACCCTTCCGGGACGAACCGCTCGATCGTGGTGGCGTATGTGTTCGAGCGCCCGGAGATCAAGAACACGGAGAGCAACACGATCGAACTGACGACGACGAAACGACTCTCTTTCGATAGATCCCTGAAACGAATGCCGGTCAGCCATCGCAAGAGGCCGAAGTACACGGCGCTCCCGATGATCATGTAGACCGGGTGAGAGCCAGGGAGCTGACGTCCCCACGCGTACCAAGTCGCGTTCAACGGGACGAGCACCGCGACACTCGCGGCCGCCAAACGCCAGAACGTTCGGTTGTCGATCTCGAAGCTTGGTTTGTCCAAGGCTCGCCGGAAGCCTCAGCCCAGCCGTTCGATCACTGCGGCCATGCCCTGACCGCCACCTACGCACATGGTCTCGACACCGTAGCGGCCGTCTGTTGATTGTAGGTTGTGAATGAGCGTGGTCATGATGCGTGCGCCGGTCTGGCCAAAGGGGTGGCCAAGCGCGATGGCACCGCCGTTCACGTTGAGTTTGTCGACGGGGATGCCGAGCTCCCGCGCAGACGGAACGACCTGCGCCGCGAAGGCCTCGTTGATCTCGACCAAGTCGATGTCTTTGATGGTCAGGCCAGCACGCCCAAGTGCTTGTTTCGTCGCCTCGACTGGACCGAGGCCCATGATCTCCGGGTTGAGCGCAGATACACCTGTCGACACGACTCTCGCCAAGGGGGTCAGCCCGAGCTCTTTTGCACGGGTGTCGCTCATCACGATCACCGCTGCGGCGCCATCGTTGAGGGGGCAGGCGTTGCCTGCGGTGACCGTGGCCTTGTCGCCCATCTGCTCGACAAGCACCGGCTTCAGACCGGCGAGCTTCTCCGCGGTCGTGCCATGTCGAGGGCAGTCGTCTGTGTCGACCACTTTGCCGCTCGGCGTCGTGACCGGCGTGATCTCTTCGGCGAAGTGCCCGGACTTCTGCGCCGCCTCCGCGCGCTGCTGAGAGAGAGCGGCGAACTCATCTTGTTCCTGGCGGGTTACCGACATGTGTTGAGCGACGTTCTCCGCGGTCTGGAGCATGGTGATGTAGACGTCCGGCAAGCCGCCGGCCGGTTCCCAGTTGCCGGCGTCTCCCGACATGAACCTCTCCATACGCGCTTCGGAGTCTGCGAACTTCGGGTTCTTGGTGTTCTCCATGCCGTCTGCTCGCCCAAGGCCGAACCGGCTGACGCATTCGACGCCTGCCGCCACGAACACGTCGCCTTCGCCCGCCTTGATCGCGTGCGCCGCCATACGAATCGTTTGCAACGAGGATGAACAGTAACGGTTCACGGTCGTGCCGGGAGAGTCGAGCCCAGCAAGCAGGCTCACGACGCGCCCCATGTTGTAGCCGTGCTCACCGGCTGGCTGCGCACATCCGATCATCAGGTCTTCGATGGTCGACGGATCGAGGTTTGGGACCTTCGCTAGAGCCGCCTTGACCGCGATCGCGGCGAGGTCGTCCGGGCGCATTTCGATCAGGGATCCCTTGAAGGCGCGACCGATCGGGGTCCGCGCCGTGGAGACGATTACGGCTTCAGGCATGACTTACTCCTCGATGAACATCGAATTCTGCGCGTCGCGCAGGGCGTTCTTTAGCACCTTTCCTGTCGCGTTGCGGGGCAGAGGCGATTTTCGAGTCTCCCAGATGCTCGGGACCTTGTAATAGGCGAGGGCGTCCGCGACCCACCGCTGCAGTTCCTCGTTCGACAGTTCTTGGCCTTCCTCGAAGACGATCGTCGCTTTGACCTCTTCGCCGAGTTCCTCGTGGTCGACGCCAATGACGGCAGCTTCCAGGATCGCAGGATGCGCTTCGAGGCGTTCCTCGATCTCGAACGGATACACGTTCTCGCCGCCTCGCAGGATGAGGTCGCGCTTGCGTGACGCGATGTAGAGCCTTCCGCCTTCCAGTCGGCCCACGTCGCCAGTATTCAACCATCGTCCTGGTTTGATAGCTGCGTCCGTGGCCGTTGGGTCCTCCCAATACTCGAGCATGACCAGGGGCCCGCGAAGGTGAATCTCACCTTCTTCGCCGTCTGCAAGTGCACGACCTTGCTCGTCTCGAATCTCGATCTCCACGATGGGCACCGGGCGGCCGACGGAAGCGGGATCGTCGGTTAGCTCTTCTCCTGCGTTCAGGGTTCCGAACGCCGTGCCCTCCGTCAGTCCGTATCCAACGCCCATGGTGTGGCTGCACTGCGGAAACAGGGCGTGCGCCTTCTCGATGAGTGTTGCAGGGATGGGCGATCCCCCCCCACCGACGGATCGAAAGGAGCTCAGGTCGTACTCGGCAACCTTCGGATGGTTGAGCAGACGATGAAGCACTGTCGCCGTGTAGCCCCAACCAGTGATCTTCTCGCGCTCGATCAATGCCAGCGTCGTTTCCGGGTCGAAGCGACCCATCGGCCACACCGTCTTGGCTCCGCCGGCGAGTGCGGTCACCGCTGCGCAGTGCAACCCCGACACGTGAAACAACGGGCTCGTCACTAGAATGCTGTTCGCCAGCTGTGGAAGGTCCGCCTGCTTTGGGTTGGCCATCATCAGCCGCGCGCCGTGAAAAAAGCTGACCATCAGCATGTTGGTCACATTGCCGTGCGTGTGGACCACGCCCTTGGCGCGACCCGTCGTGCCGCTCGTGTACAAGATGATGGCCGGATCGTTCTCCGCGATGGGCTGGGCCGGAAGTTCGGCGTTCGCGTGGGTCACGAGCAGTCCCTCGAACCCTTCTTCGATGACGAGCGTAGGCACATCCAGTCCGCCGGTGATCCGATCCGCGCGCTTTCGGTCGGCGATCAGTACCTTCGGTTTGCTGTGGCCGACGGCATATCGAATTTCTGGTTCCGTCCACCAGCCGTTCAAGCCAACGCAGATCGCGCCGAGACTCACCGTGGCCCAAAAAGAAATGACCCACTCGGGGCAGTTCGCTGCCAGGATAGCAACGCGGTCGCCCGGCCCGACGTCGAACCGCGCCTTCAGTGCAGCCGCGGTGCTCGCGACCAGGCGTTCGTGCTCGGCAAAGGTGTAGCGCCGCGCTCGGTCGCCGTCGTAGAACACCATGTACTCCGAGTCCGCGAACTCCCGGCCTCGCAGCAGCACATCGCGAAGAGAGCGGGCCCGGTTTGCAAACACCTGGACGCGCTCGCCAAGAACGACTTCTTCCGCCAACTCGAACGGCGCCCCCGGGGCGAGGAGTTGAGCCTCGACCGCCGCAAGACGGCTCATGGAGCCATCTTCTCTTCGAGCTGGCTCCTGAGCCACGCCTCCGCGGAATGCATGTCTCGAAAGATCTTGACCGGGATCGGCGTGGGCGTCACCCAGGCGATGGCTGTCCACAACCCTTGCTGAATAGGACTCGAAAAAATCAGCGCCCCACCGGCACAGTGCGTCTTGAGGTGTTGTCTATCTCGATCGATCCATTCGACGATGTCCTTGCGTTGGGTCGGCGGGACACGTCCGACTTCGCGCGCGTCGATCATCACTGCGTAGCTCTCGCCCCGGCGCGCCCACTCGGACATCTGGTCGATATGCCGCCGCCACTCCGCCTCGTCGCACAACCCCTGATAGGTCATCCGCATCAGCGGCTTGTCTTTTTCGTCAAAGATGACTTGGCCCATGTTTCCCCGCGCGTGAGTCTACCCAGCTCCAACTCGGGCTACAACGTGTAACCGCCGTCGACGAACAGGGTTTGGCCGGTGATGTACCGTGCTCGGGAGGAGGCCAGGAACACCGCGGCATCCGCGATTTCTTCCGGCGTTCCGAAGCGGCGCAGTGGCGTGTTGCGTGTGGCGGCGTCGATCCACTCCTGACTCAGTTCCCCTCGCTCCACGAGTTTCGGAAACATCCCCGCATCGACCACTCCGACCGCAACGTTGTTCGCGCGAACTCCGAAGCGACCTTCTTCTCGCGCAATTCCACGCATCAGCGCTTCGATCGCGCCCTTGGGGGCCACCGACAACACGTCTCCTGGAGGAAAACGCTTCAAGCCGGCCGAGCTGACGAACACGATGGAACCGCGGCTGTGTCGAAGGTGGGGGAGGGCGGCGTGCGCGACGTGGAAGAAGCCGTTCACATCCCAGTCCATCGTGTTTCGCCATTGTTCAGGCGTCACTTTGCTGACGTAAGGCTGGTCGATGTGGGTCCCCGCCGCGTGGGCAATCGTATGGATCTGTCCGTGTTCATCGGCGAGTCCGTCGAGGCATGCCTTCACCGAATCCAAATCGCCGAGGTCGAGCTTGTGCACCGAACAGCTCCCGCCGCCGTCCCGAACTTCGGCGGCGACCTCTTCGGCGGCGGCCTCGTTGTGGCGGTAGGTGATTGCGAGCGACACTTCGACGGCTGCGAACCCACGTGCGATGGCACTGCCGATGCCCCCGCTTCCGCCGACGACGAGTGCGACCCCCTCGGGGAAGTCAGGCACGTGCGCGCTCCCGAAGCTCGAACTTCACCACCTTGCCCGTGGCATTGCGCGGTAGCGTGTCAACGACTTCGACGCGTCGAGGTACTTTGAAGTTGGCCATGTTGTCTCTGCTCCATGCGATGACTGCTTTCGACTCGAGGGACTGATCGGGGGCAGGAACGATGAACGCCATTCCAACTTCGCCCAGTCGTTCATCGGGCACGCCAATCACGGCGACCTCGCCAACGCCGGGCATCTGCAGCAGCGTGTTCTCGATCTCGGCTGGATAGGCGTTGAAGCCGCCCACGATGAACATGTCTTTGAGCCGATCCGTGATCTTGATGTAGCCGCGCTCGTCCATCGTACCGATGTCTCCCGTGTGCAGCCAACCTTCCGAATCGATCGCCTTCTTGGTTTCCTCTGGGGCGTCGAGGTACCCCTTCATCACGTTGTAGCCGCGGACCACGATCTCCCCCGGCTGGTCCGCAGGTAGCGGCGCTCCCTCGCTATCGATGATGCGGACTTCGACGTCGGGAATCGCCCGTCCGCTGGTGGTCGCGATGGTTTCTGCATCGTCGTCGAGTCGGCACATGGTCACCACGCCACAACTCTCGGTGAGGCCGTACGCGGTGATCACCGTTTCGAAGCCGAGGTCTTCCTTCATGCGGCGGATGAGTTCAACAGGGATCGCCGCGGCGCCGGTGACGGCGAGCCGTAAGCTCGAGATGTCGAACGCTGCCCGATCGGGGTGCAACAAGAGCGACTGGTAGAGCGCGGGCGGGCCCGGAAGCATGCTGATCGCGTCATCTTGAACGCGCCTGAGTACGACGCTCACGTCGAACACCGGCTCCGGGAACACAGTGGCGCCGCGCATCAGGGCAGAGAACCATCCGGCTTTGTAGCCAAAGCTGTGAAAGAACGGCAGCACGACAAGGTAGCGATCGCCCTCGCGAAGACCGACGATCGAGCTCCACTCATCGAACACGCGAAGGTTCTGTGCATGAGTGCACATCGCGCCCTTGGGTTTCCCAGTTGTGCCCGATGTGAAGAGGACGTCGGCCACATCGTCGGGTTGCACGCTTGCCGCTCGCTCCTGCGCACTTGTCGGAGACACCTCCAAAGCGCGAGCCAAGAATTCCGCGTAGCTGTGGGTGCCTTCAGGCGCCTCCCCTCTGAGCACGACGATGTGCGCGAGTCTCGAAAGCTCGGCGTCCGTCCCCCGAAGGAGCGCCACATAGTCGACATCGAGAAAGCCCGTCACCGTGAACAGTGTCTTGGCCCCGCTCTTTTCAAGGAGATATGCCGCTTCCAGTCCCTTGTACCGGGTGTTGACCGGGACCATCACCGCCCCGACCGAGTGAATCGCGAGCGCACAGACGATCCACTCCCACATGTTCGGTGCCCAAATCGCGACCCGATCGCCCTTTTCAGTTCCGCTGGCGATGAGCGCTCGGGCGGCCTCGTCGACTCGTGCAGCGAGCTCGGCGAAGGTCAGTGTGGTGGGGCCGTCCACGATCGCCTGATGAGTACCAAGGCTGTCGGCTCGCTGTGCGACCATGTCGGGAATCGTTCGGAACACGGCGCCTGTGATATCGCCAAGCTCTGACGAGGGCAACGCCCGTCCGTGAGGTGGCTCTCATTTCGTCCCCAACCTCGGATTGACCAATCCTGTAACCTGGTCATAGTCGGCCGACTTTCTTGTATCTTCTCTCGCCCCTTTCGGGGCTTTTCCTCTACAAATGGCTTAATTATGGATTGGGATTGGGACGCGAATCCGACCTACGAGTCGGAGCGTATATGCATCGATGGATCGCAGTCGCCGGCGATTCTGTACGACATGCGACTGCCGCGGCAGGTCGAGGACCACGAGATCGGTCTGATGCTGAGCATCGCCGAGCATCACCTCGATCGGCAGCTCCCCCTTGTGGCCCTCGTGCGGCACCAGCGCGGCACAGGCGTCATCACGGCACGTCACCGCAAGATGTTTGCCGATTGGTTGGAGGAGCGTGGAGAGGCGCTGAAACGCAGCGATTTCGCCGTGGTCGTCGTGGTGCCGGAAGCGATCTTTCGGGCAGTGCTTCGGGTCGTTTACCGCTTCCACACACCACCCGTCCGAACCGTCACCACCTCCGACGTCCCCAGCGCAACCGCAGCCGTACGCGGTGAGTTGCGCCGAATAGGCGCGCAACTTACCCCGGCGATCGACGCCTTCCTCGAGTCCATCCCTCAATGAGACCCGGCCC
>CAYZDM010000031.1:0-12402 GCA_964476875.1 uncultured Sandaracinaceae bacterium
TCGTGACCATCTCTCCCGATCTTTCGAAGATCACAACGCCAGTCAATCGAAGTGACGGCCACCAGTCCTACAACCTCCCCAACGATGCACCGAGCCGCACGTGGTTTTCTTTCGTCGGAGCTCGCGACAACTCGAGTCCCTTCACCACATGTCGGTAGCAGCGAGTCATGCAGTCTCTTGAAGACCGAAGCGTTGTCATCGCTGGTGCGTCTGGCGCCTGGGGTGACTCTTCGTTCGCGGCGCCCCAGCTCCTGGAGTCGAGAGGTTGCGATTACATTTTCTTCGAAGCGCTCGCTGAGGTCACGATGGGGATTCTCACACGGGCGCGCGAGAAGAACCCGGAACTCGGCTACGCGACCGATGTGATCGCGATGATCGGGCGCGATCTGGCGCGGTTCGTCGAGCAGGGTGTGCGCGTCGTCACGAATGCGGGCGGCGTGAATCCCAAGTCTGCCGCGCGGGAGCTGCGTAGGGTGGCGGATCACCTCGGCCTGCCGATTCGTATTGCGTGGGTCGAAGGCGACAACCTGATGGACCGCCTGGACGAGTTTGCGGCACTCGGGCTTCAGGAGATAAGCGACGGCTCTCCCGTCGTGGATCATCCTCTGAGCTTCAACGTCTATCTCGGCGCTCGACCGATCGCGGCGGCACTTGGAGCCGGGGCCGACGTAGTCATCACCGGGCGCTGTGTAGATTCCGCGCTGGCCCTCGGACCACTCATTCACGAGTTCGGCTGGGGGCCGGAAGATCTCGATGCCCTCTCACAAGGAAGCCTGGCAGGGCATCTGCTCGAGTGTGGGCCGCAATCAACGGGAGGTCTGCTGACTGATTGGGAGGATGTGAGCGGATGGGAGTCGCTCGGGTATCCGATGGCTGAGTGCCGCGCGGACGGTTCGTTTGTCGTCACCAAGGCGGCGGGGACCGACGGTGTGGTCGATGCTCGCACTGTGTCGGAACAGCTGATCTACGAGATCGGGGACCCGTCCACATATCTACTTCCCGACGTGACTTGCGATTGGCGACAGGTCGCTCTCACCGAGGTGGGACCGAATCGCGTGCAGGTCGCGGGCGCGGTCGGTATGCCGCCTCCGCCGACACTCAAGGCCTGCGCCCAGGTTGTGGACGGCTACAAAGTCACTGGGATGTTTCTCATCGGCGGCCGAGATGCGGCCAAGAAGGCAAACCGTTTTGGTGAGTCGTTTGTCCGGCGAGCGGAGCATCTGCTCGAGCGGGAGGGCTTTGCCGCACTCCGCGATATCGATATCGAAGTACTTGGTGCCGAGAGCACCTATGGGCCCCACGCGCGCGCCGGAGACACGAGGGAGGTCGTGGTCAAGATCGCGCTCCACCACGATTCGCCTTCGGCGCTGTCCGCGGCCGTCCGAGAACTGGGTTCCTTCGGCTTAGTTGTCGTGGGATTAACTGCTGGCGGGCGCGGGCTTCCCAGGCCCACACCTCTCATCCGACTTCAGAGCTGCCTCGTCCCGCGAGATCGTTTCAACGCGGAGATTTTTCTCGATGGCGAGCGGATTCCGTACCAGGAAGCGATCGTAACGCCCGCGCTGCCGGTTGCGTCACGGGAGAGCCGTCCCAGTGCCCGCGTGGCCGTCGATGACCCAGTTGAGCTTCCCCTTATCGCGATCGCGCACGCCCGAAGCGGAGACAAAGGAGCAGACTCGAACATCGGAGTGCGAGCGCGTCACCCAGATTTCCTCCCGCTGATCCGTCACCAACTATCGGCAGAAGTTGTGGCCGCTTGGATGTCCCACCGGATTTCAGGGCCCGTCGAGCGCTACGAGCTGCCAGGCATCGGCGCGCTGAATTTCCTGCTTCATGACGCGCTGGGGGGTGGCGGTATCGCCTCCCTGCGCTTCGACCCCCAAGGCAAGGCGTACGCCCAACAGCTCCTCGACCTCCCATTGAGGGTACCAACCACCTGGCTCACTCACCCAGCGATTGCGCCAGTCCCCGAAGTCCAAGCCGAACGCGAGAAAAGGGGACAGTCTCCTTTTTGACGCCCGCTACAATAGGATACCGCTCTCTTAACGCATCGGAAGAGGGGACTGTCCCCTTTTATGCGTAGTCGATTAGGGCGGCGGTTAGGAGGGCGGCGGTGGCTATGATGTCGACGATGGCTACTCGGCGGATGTTGGTGTTGTGGTTTGGCACCAAGGCCGTGAGCACGAGATAGCCGAGCATGGCGGCGAAGCCGGCCGCGTAGCCGGCGGGTCGGAGGGAGGCGTCGAACGCCGACACGATCATCAGGGTGCCCACGATTCCAAAGAGAACGGCGCGGTGGCGTAAGAGGACTTCGTAGTTGTCGTCCTCGACAGTAATTCCGTAGAGCCCCTCGATACGATTTCGCGAAAGCGCGCCGATCAGCGGGGCGAAATTGATCAGGCCTGCGAAACAGATCAGAATCGTGGAGAGCGTTTTCACCGCGACAGAGCCTACACGCAAACGCTTTTGTTGATAAGGCGTCGGTAATGCCGCCCTCTTGACTTGCGGCCCGCGGAACCCAGAACATAAGCGCCATGCGAATTGCCTTTGCCGAAGCGATGTGTGACCCGTCCCAGTACATCCCGTTGGCGCAGGCCGCCGAAGAAGTAGGGTTTGATGCCTTCGTGATCCCGGATTCGATCGCGTATCCGGAACACTCGGATTCGAAGTACCCCTACACGCCCGACGGGAACCGCGAGTTTCTCGACGGTGCTCCGTTCATCGACCCGTTCGTGCTGACCGCCACGCTCGCGGCCGCCACGAAGACTCTCCGTTTTCACACCTTCGTCATCAAGCTTCCGATTCGGCACCCGGTCCTAGTAGCGAAGCAGGCCGCGTCGGTCGCCGTGATGAGCGGCAACCGGTTCAGTTTGGGCGTGGGGCTGAGTCCGTGGCCCGAGGACTACGACATCTGCGACGTTCCCTGGAAGGCTCGCGGCACGCGCATGAACGAGATGATGGAGATGATTCGCGGACTCACGAGCGGCGAGTTCTTCAGCTACGAGGGGCGCACGTTTCAGCTGCAATCCATCAAGATGAGCCCTGCTCCCACCGAGCCCATTCCTCTCCTCGTCGGTGGACACTCCGACGCCGCGCTACGGCGCGCTGTGACGCTTGGAGACGGTTGGATGCATGCAGGTGGCGACCAAAACGAGTTGGAAACGATGGTTGGGCGATTGAAAGCCATCCGCAGCGAGCTCGGCGTCGAGAGCCGCCCCTTCGAGATCCATGCGGCGTCCTATCTCGCGCTTTCGCCAGATGGGCTGAGACAACTCGAAGACCTGGGCGTCACCGATGCCGTGATCGGTTTTCGCCCTCCGTATCAGCAGGACACCACGCCGTTCGAAACCAAGCTCCAGTCGATCCAGGTGTACGCGGACATGGTGCTCAGCAAGTTCAGACCATGAGCGATCCGTCCACGAGCATTCGGATAGACATCGTCTCCGATGTCGTGTGCCCTTGGTGCATCATCGGCTTCAAGCAACTTCAGCGGGCATTGGCGAAACTGGGCGACGACGTCGACCACGAACTTCACTGGCATCCATTTGAACTCAACCCTGAGATGCCGCCGGAAGGGCAAGACTTGCGCGAGCACATCGCGGAGAAGTACGGCTCTACTCCGGCACAAAGCGAGGCCGCTCGGGCGCGACTCACCGGGATAGCCACGTCGCTGGGCTTCGAGTTTAGCTTCTACGACGGCATGCGAATCCGCAATACGTTCAAGGCACACCAACTGTTGCACTGGGCTGGGGAGCAGGGGCGACAGACAGAACTCGAGCTATCGCTTTTCGACAGTTACTTCTCCCGTGAGGACGACGTTGCCAATCTCAATGTATTGGTGGCAGCGGCGGGTCGCGCTGGCTTCGACGAAGAGCAGGCCAGGCTCGTCGTCACCGATGGCCGATATGCAGACGCGGTGCGCGAGGAGCAGCGGTTCTGGCTGGGCAAGGGTATTCACGCGGTTCCGTCATTCATCCTCGACGGGCGCTACTTGATCCCCGGCGCCCAGGACCCGGAGGTCTTCGTGGCGGCGTTCAAGCGGCTGATCAGCGAGAAAGCGGCCTAGCGCTCCGACAGCCGGAAGGCGCTGGGGCGAGTTGAGGTATGCTCGCGAGTTCCAATGCCCCTCCATGCACAGCTTACTCGCGAGATCCGGACGGGCCCTTCGGGTTCGACCATCGGTGCGTTCTTCGATCTGGACCAAACCCTCTTCGCGGGTTTCTCGGCAACGGCCTTCACCCGTGACCAGTTCACCTCAGGACGAATTTCACCGAGAGACCTAGGCGACTCTGTGCGCGCGACGCTTTCGTTCGCGTTTGGCCGGACAGGATTCTCGACGTTCGTTTCTGCCACTTCTGCCGTCTACCGTGGGATGGCCGAAAGCGTTCTCGAGGAAGCTGGCCAACGGACGTTCGAGAAGCACCTCGCAACTCAGATCTATCCAGAGTCGCGCGCTCTGGTCCGCGCTCACCAAGAGATGGGCCACACCGTGGCGATCATCACTTCGGCGACGCGATACCAAGCGGAACCCGTCGCTCGGGAGCTTGGCATCGAGCACGTCCTCTACACCGAACTAGGGGTCGAGGACGGGATCCTAACCGGCAAGGTGGTGCGTCCCACCTGTTACGGCGAAGGGAAAGCGATTGCGGGTCGAATGCTGACTGCGAAGCACAACTTGGACCTAGAGCAGAGCTACTTCTATTCCGACAGCCATGAAGATCTCCCGCTGTTCGAGATCGTCGGACGTCCGCGACCTCTCAACCCCAACCGAAAGCTCGCCCAGATTTCGAAGGAAAGGAAGTGGCCGGTGAGGCGCTTCACCAGTCGTGGCACTCCCACTGCCGGGGACGTCATGCGAACGGGACTGCTCTATGGAAGCCTCGTCCCGTCGGTGGGATTCGGCGTGGCAGCCGGCCTGCTGAACCGCTCCAGGCGCGAGGCATTCAATGTGATGGGCTCGGTGTGGGGAGATCTTGCTGCGTCCGCGGCGGGGATCGATCTTCGTGTCGAGGGTCAGGAAAACCTTTGGTCTCGACGTCCGGCGGTGTTCATCTTCAACCACCAAAGCGGCCTAGAACTGGTGCTGATGCTCAAACTCCTCCGCAAAGATTTCACGGGTATCGCCAAGAAGGAGCTTCGACACAATCCGATCTTCGGGCCGTTGTTCAGAGCCGCCGGAGTCGTATTCGTCGACCGATCGAACACGGCCAAGGCCATCGAGTCCCTCGGACCCGTAGTGGAGGCGCTCCGACATGGTCGGTCCTTGATTATCGCGCCCGAAGGCACCCGTTCGACGACGGCGCACGTGGGCGTTTTCAAGAAGGGCGCGTTCCGACTGGCCATGGACGCGAAGGTCCCGATCGTTCCCGTGGTGTTTCGCAATGTGCTCGACGCGTTGCCCAAGGGGGCCGTCGTCGTGCGGCCCGCCGTCATCGAGGCGGTGGTGCTGCCGCCGATCGACACTTCCTCGTGGTCACTCGAGACGCTTGATGAGGAGATCCAGCGGGTCCGCGAACGGTACCTTCAGGTCCTCGACGAGGCGTGAGGACCCTGAAGTACGATTTCCGGAGTCTGCGGGCGCTGCGATGGGTAGAACTGCGCGTACCACTTGCGCAGTTGATGTACGGGGCCGTCACCTCGGGACAGGAGCGGCTTCTTTCGGAAGATCTTTCGCTCCCAAATGGCGATGTCCTGACGCCATTGAGACACCCAGTTGCCCACGATGAACGCTGCTTGCAGCTTGGAGACGTTCGAATCGCTGAACCATCGAAAGCGAACATGCTGGGTGAGTGGTGCGATGGGCGAGTGACTCTGAAACATCACGATGCGACCCGGACGGGCGTTGAGGCTGAAATCGAAACGGACGATGCTTCCAGGCCCTTCGAGGCGCACGACAGCTAAGGCGCCCGAGTTGGGAATCACCTTTCCGCGAAACGCGAGCTCGGCCCGGTTCTCGAACCACGAGACATGGGGCTCGCTTTCATCGCGTCGCCAAGTCGCCTCGTGCTCGATCCTCATTCCGGGCACAGGGATACTCGTCCAGGGGATTCGCATGCCTCCGTGTATGGGTGCGAAGTGCTGAAAATCGGCGCTGTTCTCGACGAACTCGAGAAGATGCATGTGGACCGACCCAGCGTCGTACTCACCACGGTACCGCAGGTCGCCATTCTCGATTTCGGGGACGCGTTGCGGAGAGTACTTCGGCAGGGGCGGCGGGCCCGAGCTGAGATCGCCGTGCCGATGATAGACACAAATCCAGCCGTGCAGTTCCTCGACGGCCCAGGACTCCGTTCGGTGGCGAGGTTCCGGTCGCTGACCACTGGGCATCGTGACGACTCGGCCAGCTCCGTCAATCCGCCATTGGTGAAACGGGCACTCGATGCATCCATCGCGCAGGACGCCGTCCGCAAGGTTGGCCCCCATGTGTGGGCAGTAGGCGCTGATGGCGCGGATACGGTGCCCGCGATCTCGGAAAAGCACGATGTCGTTGCCGGCGACGCGGGCCTGAAGCGGCTTGCTGGTCACGTCCTTGCTCCGCGCCGCGACGTACCACGCCTCGGGGTAGGGAGGCGGGTACGTGGCTTCGCGCGCGGACCGAATCTCGGCCTCCTCGAATGGCTCCACTAGGCCATTCGCCGCGCCAGGAAGAAGTAGCTGGGCGTAAAGATGCCAGTTTCTCCTCCGGCGATGAGGCTCTCGGCGGCTCGGCCGAGCATGAGGCTGACGTCCTTCGAACCCTTGGGCGCGATGCGGAGAGCCTCGAGGGCGCCAATCGTGCGCCGCGCAATACGCCGGCCGAGCCGCCCTCTGCGCACCCCCAAGGGGCTAGAGGATTCGCCCAGCAACGGGAGGTACCAGGGGGTTTCCGGGTCGCTCTGGCCCGCCGCGTCGAAGCTGTGGATCACTTCGAAGCCGGCCTTCTCGAGCGCCTGAATCGTTTCGGGGATGCTAGCGATGTCGGGAAGACTATCGCCGGTTTCGATCTCGCTCTTGATCGCTTGGTGGCTCGCGTTCTGAGGATCGAACTTGTCGGTCATGCACCATTCGTATCCACCGAACAGGGCGCCGGGCTTCAGGACACGCCTGATCTCCGCGAAGGCGGTGGTCTTATCGGGGGCGTGACAGGTCGCCTCGATCGCGTAGGCCGCGTCATAGGACCGATCGGGGACGCCTAGGTTCATGAAATCGCCCTTGAAGCCCGAGCAGAGGTCTCCGAGACCGGCCTTTTCGTTGTGGCTACGAACCTTTTCGAGCTGATAGTCGTTGTTGTTGACGCCTTCGATCACCGCGCCGGAGAACCGAGCGATCGATCGCATCGGACCGCCCACTCCGCATCCGACATCGAGCACTTTCATTCCGGATTTCAGTCCTAGCCGGAGCGCGAGATAGTGCTCGGCACGGGCCAGCGACGCCTCGAATGATTCGCCCTTCGCGCGCGGGGCAAAGTGAAACGATTGTCCCCAGCCGTGCTCGTAGAAATCGGTGACCACGTCGTAGTAGTTATTGATCATCGTGGCGTACTCAGCCTTGCGCGCCTCGATGCCACCGCCGTTCGACTCGTCGAAGAAGCCCATGTACTCAGTGATGGTGCTACCCACGCGGTCGCGCTTCTGGGTGTCGGTGTAGAACGTCTTGACCGTTTGCGTCTGTGTCATTGCCACGCAGCTAACACGACGGGGGGCCGTTGCCGAACCACTATCGGGCGAGCTGTCGCGATCGATCGGTGACCGGTCGTCGATGGTCGGTGAGCAGTCGATAGATGCCAGTTACATCTTGTAAAGGAGGCCGTAGCATCGAGCGCCAGTGTGCTATACGCAGCCCGTGGATGACCTGATCCAGAAAGCAGCCACCCTCCAAGAGGCGCTCCCCTACATTCGGGAATTTCATGGAGACATCTTCGTCATCAAATACGGTGGCCACGCGATGGTGGACCCCGAGCTTCGGGACAGCTTTGCTCGCGACGTGGTCCTGATGAAGTACGTCGGGCTTCATCCGATCGTGGTGCACGGGGGAGGGCCCCAGATCGACGACATGCTCAAGTCTCTTGGGGTGGTTTCCGAACGTCTCGATGGGCTACGGGTGACCGATGACCACACGATGGACGTGGTGGAGATGGTCTTGGGCGGCAAGATCAACCAGGAGATCGTGTCCCTCATCGCGCGCCATGGCGGCCGAGCGGTCGGACTGACAGGCAAGGACGACGCCTTCCTGCGCGCCAAGAAGGTCGACAAGATGAAGACCAAGACCGGGAACTGGGTCGACCCGGGCCGGGTGGGGGCAGTGAATCAAGTCAACCCCGAGGTCGTGCGCAGGCTCGTCGATGACGGCTTCATTCCGGTGATCGCGCCAGTGGCGGTCGACTACGAGGGCAGGTCGCTCAACGTCAACGCAGATACGGTGGCGGGTAAGGTGGCCGAAGCGCTGCAGGCGCGGAAGTTCGTGTTGCTCACCGACATCGAGGGTGTGCGCGGCAGAAGTGGCGAGGTCGCGAGCTCCCTGAGTGCGTCGGAGATCGATGCTCTCAAGCTCGACGGTGTCATCGAGGGTGGAATGATTCCCAAGGTGGACTGCGCGCTGGGCGCGCTCGCTGGGGGCGTTCGCAAGGCCCACATCATCGACGGTCGCGTGCGCCACGCCGTGCTGCTCGAGATCTTCACCGACGAAGGTATCGGCACCGAAATCACACGCTGAGCCTGCTGAGTCAGGGTCGACTGCCCTGGGCAATGATGGTATGCCCCGGGCTTCCCAAAGGCACACCATGACCAGGCAGGATGACATGCTCCGCACTGCGAAAGAGGTTCAGCTGGGCAACTACGCGCCCGCGCCCTTCGTTCTCACGCATGGTCGTGGCCGCCGTGTGACCGACGCCTCGGGACGCGAGTACCTGGATCTATCCGGCGGAATTTCGGTGTTGTCCGTCGGGCACAGCCATCCGACCTTGGCTGCCGCCATCGGCGAGCAGGCAGCTCGACTGATGCACGTGTCGAACGTGTTCTACAACGATCGCGCCATCGAGCTGGCCGAGGCGATTTGCGAGCGCACACCGTTCGACAGAGTTTACTTCTGCAATAGTGGCTCCGAAGCCAACGAATCGTTGCTCAAGCTCGCTCGGCGGTACCATCACGACCGCGGCGACGAGCAGCGGGTGGAGTTCGTCTCTACGCACAATAGCTTCCATGGGCGAACTATGGGATCGCTGTCGCTGACGGGGCAGACCAAGTACCACAAAGGCATGGAGCCACTCTTGGCGGGCGTGACCTTCGTCGATTTCAACGACCTCGCGGCTCTCGATGCGGCTGTCACCGATTGTACGGCGGCCATGATCTTCGAACCGGTCCAAGCCGAGGGTGGCATCGTCGTCGCCACAGACGAATTCGTGAAGGGCGCGCGGCGCATCTGCGACGAGCGGGGCGCCTTGCTCTTCTTCGACGAGATTCAAACCGGCTACGGACGGACAGGCCGATTCCTCGCCCAGGAGTGGTTTGACGTAGTGCCGGATGCGTGTTCGCTCGCCAAAGGCATTGGTGGCGGCTTCCCCCTTGGGGCCATGGCCGTCACGGAGCGGCTTGCCCAGGGCCTCCCACCGGGGAGCCACGCGAGCACGTTCGGCGGCAACCCACTCGCTTGCGCAGCGGGGCTCGCGGTCCTGCACATCATTCAGGAAGAAGGTCTCATCGCGAACGCCCAGGACCTCGGCGAGTATCTCTCGGGGCGCCTCCGAGAGCTCGACGCTCGCCTTTCGAGCACCGTGGGGACGCGAGGGCTAGGACTGTTGCAGGGCTTGGTTCTGGCGGACGATGTCGATCCAGGGGCGACCATCGCCGCGGTCCATGCGGCCGGCTTGCTCCTCACGCTTGCGGGTGGTCACGTCGTCCGAATATCGCCTTCGCTCAACGTCACGCGGGAAGAGCTCGACGAAGGGCTTTCGATTCTAGAGAAGATCCTGGCCGAGCCCCCGAGGAAGCTGTGACCCGGCATTTTCTGACAATTTCCGATCTCGACCGGGACGAGCTTCTTCACTTGCTCGACCGGGCCGCCGAGCTGAAGGCGCTCCGTGGGACGCCGGCACATCCGGAGCCATTGCGCGGAAAGTCGATCGCGGTCGTGTTCGAGAAAGCCTCGACACGAACCCGGCTCTCGTTCGAGGTCGGGATTCACGAGCTTGGCGCACAACCGGTGATGCTCAACTCCAAGGACACGCAGCTCGGACGAGGGGAACCCATCGAGGACACCGCGCGGATGTTGAGCCGTTACGTGCACGGCGTCGTCTACCGAACGTTCGGACACGACCGGTTGGAAGCGCTCGCGCGGTACGCGACCATCCCCGTCGTCAACGGCCTCTCCAACGAGTTCCATCCGATCCAGTTGCTCGCCGACTTGATGACCGTTCGCCAGAACTTCGGACCCTCCCTGGAGAGCGTGCGCGTCGCGTGGGTGGGCGACGGCAACAACATGGCGCACTCTTGGATCGCGTCCGCGGCGGTCGCCGGTTTCGAGCTCGTGCTCGCGTGTCCGGCCGGATACCAACCAGACGATCAGGTGTTGGCGGCTGCCATCGCGCGCGGAGCCAACGTGCGTGTCGTCGAGCGCCCCGATGAGGCTTTGGACGGCGTGCAGGTAGTGACCACCGATGTGTGGGCCAGCATGGGCCAAGAGGAAGAGGCGGTGGAAAGGCAGCGTGCGTTCTCCGGGTTCATCGTCGACGACGCCGCCATGAAGCGTGCCGACTCGGACGCGGTTTTCCTTCACTGCCTCCCGGCGCATCGCGGCGAGGAGGTCAGCGCTTCCGTCATCGAGGGGCAGCAGTCCCGAGTCTGGGACGAGGCAGAGAATCGCCTACACACCCAGAAGGCTCTACTCGAGTGGCTCATCGCATAGCCCTGCGAACTGGCTCAGTGCGGAAAAGCCGCGCTAGACTCCTCTTAGTAGGGGGCAACTGAGCGGTCGATGGCGGACGAGAAGATCCCGCGACGCGTCGAAGACGCTGATGTCAGAGCACATGATATCAGCGCGCAGGAGGCGTTCGTCCATTCGTGCATCGATGGCGTCCTCAACGTCGAGGACATTTCCGACCTGACGGTGCTGGGTCCGGGGGATGTGTTCGCGTCGATCGAACGCTTGGTCTCCTTGCAGCTCGTCGAGTGGATCGTGCCGAAGGCTTCGAGCGGGCCACCGCAGCGGGAGTTGATCGAAGACGTCGAGATTGATGGGGAGCTTCAGGAGCGAATCATCAAAGCGTTTCATCGCTCCGACAAGCTCAATCACTACGAGTTGCTCGGCGTCGCAATGGACGCCGACCGCACCGAGATCCGTCAGGCGTACTTTGCGCTCTCCAAGACCTTTCATCCGGATGCCTATTACGGAAAGCACCTCGGATCCTTCAAGCCGAAGATGGAAGTGGTGTTCCGAAAAGTGACGGACGCCTATGAGGCCGTTGGGCGCACCAAAAAGCGCGACGCCTATGACCGCTACCTCAAGCAGAGCATCGCTGTCTCCGCAGCCGAGAAACAGATCGGCCGAGTGGAGGAGCGTGCGCAGGCCATGGCGAAAGCGCTCACCCAGGCCCCCATCGCAGAGCGCCAGGCACAGCCTGCGGTCGCCGCGGCTCCGTCCCAGGATTGGCAACCCAGCCAGGCCCCGGCCAAGTCGGCCCCTTCAGTTGTGCCGGGGACGCCCGAGCACGATCGCATGAAACGGAAGCGCGAACTCTTGGAACGGCGGCTCAGAGGTCGGTCCCGCCGCCCGCCGGCTAGAGATCAGGCGCGCTCGATGCCCGCCCCCACGGCCAAGGTCGGCAAGAAGACCGCGCTTCGTGATCTGACGCGATCGCTCAAGCAGACGGCCGCGTTGACCGGCGGGGTAGACCGCGCGGAGCATCACTTGGAGACCGCGCAGGTGGCCGAGGCGAACGGTGACCTTGCGGCCGCAGCGACCGCCTTGCGGATGGCGATTGCGCTCGATTCGGACCGTGCAGACTTCCAAGCCCAATACCAGCGCGTGAACTCCCAACTCCGCGTTCAGCTCCTCGATATTCATCGCGAGCAGGCCAAATACGAAGAGGAGAACAACCTCTGGGCCGCTGCGAGCATTTCCTGGGCGAAGGTGGCCGAGGCCGCCCCGGACGACCCGGTTGCCCCTCGCCGGGCGGCCAAGGCGATCATGGCTGCCGGCGGCGATCTTAGAAAAGCTCGCGATTTTGCCCTAAGAAGCCTCGAGTTGGCCCCGGATTCCCTCGACACCCGAGTTCTCCTCGCCCGCGTCTACATTGGCGCTGGAATGGACGCCAGCGCGGCAAAAGAGCTAGATGAGGCTGCAAAGCTGGACCCGGGGCACGAGATGGTGAAAAATCTTAGGAAGCAGCTCGGGGGATGATGTGAACAACGCATCTGAGCGCTTGGAAGT
>CAYZDM010000032.1:0-12362 GCA_964476875.1 uncultured Sandaracinaceae bacterium
GTCGACCGGGCCTTCGGTCTCGAGCCAGCCAAGCCACTGCCGGAGGAACGCCTTGTCGATGCCGGCGATCGGACTCAAACCGCCGCAGGTGTCTCCGTCCATGGTGGTGTAGCCCACCGCGGCCTCCGAGCGATTGCTCGTGGACAAGAGCAGCGCCCCGCGCATGTTGGCCAGCATCCAGACGCTCGGACCCCGCGCGCGAGCCTGGATGTTCTGCAGCGTGATGTCGTCTCGGTCCCAGGTGAGCGGGCGTCCCACCGCGTCGCTGATCAGCGCCTGATAGACATCGACGATGGGTTGGACGTCGAGGACATAGAACGTAGCGCCGATCGCGTCTGCCAACGTCGTGGCTGCGTGGCGGGTGACCTCACCGCTGTTGTCGGTTGGCTGGTACGCGCAACACAGGAGCTGGGCGACCCAGGCTCGCGCGCTCGGTTCCGGTGCCAAGCCCAGGGCGTCCGCGAATCGTTCGGCGCCGAGCTCAGTGAGCGCCCGGTCGACCATCAGCGAAACCAGGCAAGCTGCCGCGGCTGAATCCGCGCCCCCGCTGATGCTGAGCACAAAACCACGGGAGTGGCTCTTCCGCAGGTAGTCGAACAGGGCCAGCGTCAACGAGCGCGTGAGCTCCTCTTCCTTGTGGTGCGCGCTAAGCTCCCACTTCGGCACCTCGGGCTTGCTGCGCTCCATCGCGGCGCGGGGAAACTCGAAGTCGACGCTTACGCGTTTGGTCCCAGGGTCGGTGCTATCCGCTTGGAAACTGGTGGTGCGGACTTGTTCGGTGCGGGAGGCCTCAACATCAACGACTGCAGTCGTGAGGACCGAATCATCGAATGTCAGGCGCGGCGACCGTGCAAGGAGGTCGCCGTTCTGTGCGATGTAGCAGCCTCCATCATAGATCACTCGACCGGCCTCATTGCCGAGCAGGTTGGCATAGAGGTATGTCACGGCCATTGAGCGAGAACCTTCGAGCACCAAGCGTTCGCGCACCGCGTGCTTGCCGAACGCGAAATGACTCGCGCTAGGGTTCGCGATGATGTCCATGGCGTGACCGTCGAGTGCGCCCCGTCGTTGCGCGACCCACGCGTCCTCGCAGATCTCGAAGCCGATCCGCACGCCCGAGAAATCGAAGAACACATCGCCGAACGGATAGCTTTGGTCCTCGTGTTCGAGTTGCACGACTTGATGATTGGGCCACGGCTTGAACCAGCGGGGCTCGTAGTGAAGCCCTTCGCCAGCCAGATGCTCCTTTGCCGCAAAGCCTGCGATGCGACCATCGGCGACGACGCAAGCGGTGTTGTACAAGCCGCCTCGCCGCCGAACCGGCATACCGATGCTCACGACCATGCCCATGGTCTGGGGCACGAGCGCGATCAACATCGACCAGGCGCGGGCCGCCACGTCTGGTCCGAGGAATGCGTCTTCGCAACCGTAACCCGTCGTGCAGAGTTCCGGAAGGACCAGCAGGGAGACCCCCTTCGCGCGTGCCTGATCGAGCACCGCCTCGATACGCCGCTGGTTCCCGGCCCAATCGAGGGGAGTCTGATTCAACGACGCGGTCGCGACCTTGATCGGGATCATGTCTAATCTCTAGCACCGCTGGGGCCTCCAGAGTCTCATCGAGGTTTGACGGCTGATTCCCGGCGGCGTATGCTGATTTCAACAAACGTCATATTATGTCAAAGTGAGTAATGTATGGACTTCCGTCAGACGCCTCCAACCCTCGGAAATCAATACGATTCTGACCACTTGCTCCGCGAGTATCTAGAACGGACGCTCCCCTCAGAGCTGCTGACGCGATTCGAACCGGAGTACCGAGAGCTGGGCGCTCTCAATGGGGGAGAGCTCTTTCAGCTGTCGCTCGCCGATCTCGACAACGAGCCGGTACACACCGTCTGGGACCCGTGGGGCAATCGGATTGACCACGTCGAGGTTACCGAGGTGTGGAAGCGGGCCCAGGTGATCTGTGCCGAACATGGCCTGGTCGCCGCCGGCTACGATGCCGAGCTCGGCGCGTACGCGCGCGTGCATCAACACGTCCTCAACTACGTGGCTCAGGCGTCGCTCGACACGTACAACTGCCCGCTGGCCATGACGGACGGCGCTGCGCGAACCTTGCTCGATTCCGGCAACCAAGCGCTGATCGATCACGCGCTTCCGCGGCTTCTGTCGCGTGATCCCGCGAAGATGTGGACCTCGGGTCAATGGATGACCGAACGCATTGGTGGATCGGATGTCGGACAAACCGAGACGATCGCCCGACGGGACGGCGACACCTGGCGACTCTACGGGACGAAGTGGTTCACCTCCGCCACGACCGCCGACATGGCGCTCACGCTCGCGAGGCCCGAAGGTAACCCGCCCGGCGGACGCGGGCTGGCGATGTTCTACCTCGAGCTTCGTGATGAGACCGGACGACTGAAGAACATCCGCATCAACCGCCTGAAGGACAAGTTCGGCACTCGGAAGCTGCCGACGGCGGAGCTGACGCTGGATGGCGTCGAGGCAACTCCTGTCGCCGGCCTCGAGAATGGGGTCCGCAACATCACGCCGATGTTGAACGTCACCCGAACCTGGAATGCGGTTGGGGCGATTCTCGGCATGCAGCGCGCCGTGGCCCTGACCCGGGACTACGCACGCAAGCGCGAGGCGTTTGGAGCAGCCCTCATCGACAAGCCGCTCCACGTCGACACGATGGCCGAGATGATCGCGGAGACGCAGGGCGCGTTCTTGTTGGCGTTTCGCGTGGTCGAGCTGCTTGGGCGGATCGAAGCGGGCGAAGCGACCGCGTCGGAGGAGCTCCTGAGCCGACTGCTGACCCCCATCGGAAAGCTCACGACCGGCAAGCAGGCCGTCAGCGTGGCCTCGGAGGCCTTGGAGTCGTTCGGCGGCGCTGGCTACGTCAACGACACGGGGCTGCCGAAGCTTCTTGCGGACGCGCAGGTGCTACCGATTTGGGAGGGCACGACCAACGTCCTATCTCTCGACACGCTCCGCGCGCTCAAACAAGACGGCGTGTGGGAAGCGTTCGTCGCCGAGATTCGTCTCCGGCTCGGGGCGGCGGAAGATAGTCGCTTGAAGGTGGCGGCCCAGCAGAGCGAAGCCGCTGTGCAGCACGCGGGACGCTGGCTTCAGGAAACCGGCGAAGAACGTCCACTACTCGAGGCCGGCGCTCGTCGCTTCGCGATGTCACTTGGACGCGCTGTCGAGCTGGCCCTGCTGGTCGACCATGCGCAGTGGTGCCTGGATCAAGGAAAGGGCGAGAGGGCTTTGGCTGCCGCGCGGCGCTTCGCTAAGAGTCGCATCGATCTCATCGAGGACGAGGGGTCGATCGACGAGAGTCGCCTGCTGGTCGACTGACCCTACGGCCCGGCGGGGTCGATCGGGAGCGGCAGGTCGCTCGGCACGGCCACCGGGCGAATTGGTTTGCGGGTTTCATCACGAAGCGTCTTGTCGATGAACAGCTCGATCAAGTGCAGGTCATCGTCCGTGAAAGGCTCTCCACTTTGCTCTAGCTCGTGGCGAATCGCCGCCGACATGGTCTTGACCGAACCGTTGTGAAAGTAGGGCTCGGTGGACAAGAGATTTCGGAGCGACATCGCCCGAAACTTGCCGCGGTCCTCTTCTCGCCCCGTCACTTCTTCGAGCCCATGGTCGACGATGCCCTCGACCTCCGGCACGTTGCGGTTGGCGAACGTTTCAGATTCGAAGAGCGGCGGCGTGTGGCAGTCATCGCAGCCCATCTCGGCAAAGCGGAACATGCCTTCGATCTCGTCGGCGTTCATCAGATTCGATCGCCCTTTGACGTAGGCATCGTAGGTCGCTCGATCGGAAATCAACGTGCGCTGGTACGCTGCCAACGCTGAGGCCGCATTCTCCATCGTGACCCTCGGATCCTCTGGGAAGGCATCCTCAAAGCGCAACACGTACTCTGCAATTCCGCCTAGATCGGACAGGAGGGTCGCCTCGTCGGCCCCCAGCTCGTCTTCAGCGAAGATGGGAACCAGCGCTTGCTCTTCCAGCACTGTCTCGCGGCCATCCCAAAGCAAGCTCGGTCGGAACACGATGTTGTACAGACTTGGGGTGTTGCGTCGTAGCTCATTCGGCCCCTCGCGACCCGGCCCTGCGTCGAGGCCCGCCCCCTGGCCGATGCCGCGCGCGATTCCGTCGCCCATTCCCCAGAGCTCGCTGTGGCAGGTCACACAAGCCGTCTGCTTGTCGCCTGAGAGAATCGGATCGAAAAATAGAAGACGCCCCAGGTCGATCCTAGCCTCGGGCACGTCGTCCGCGATCTCTGGAAGAGCCGGAAACGCGGTGATCGGCCATGGCGTCAGACTGTCGACCGCCGGAGCACCTCCCGCCCCTGAAGCGCCCGCGGAATCCCCACAGCCAGTCGCGAGCAGGGCAAGGAGCACCGCTGACCGCATCACGGTCCTTGGTCGACTGGGATAGCCAGGCCGCTCGGCACGGTCAGCGGCCTGAGTGGATTCCGGGTTTCGTCGCGAAGCGTTTTGTCGATGAAGGCCATGATGAGGCTCAGATCCTCATCGGTGAACGGCATGCCGCTTTGCTCTAGCTCGTGTCGAATTGCCTCGGTCATCTTCAGCTCTGAGCCGTTGTGGAAGTACGGTCCTGTGCGCAACAGATTCCGCAGCGAGACCGCCCTGAACTTGCCGCGATCCTCTTCGCGTCCCGTTACCTCTTCGAGCCCTTGGTCCACGATGCCATCGACCTCCGGGACATTTCGGTTGGCGAATGTTTCTGACTCGAAGAGCGGTGGCGCGTGGCAGCCATCACAGCCCATTTCGGCGAAGCGGAACATGCCTTCGATCTCATCCGGTTTCATTAGATCGGTCCTGCCCTCGACGTAGAAATCGTATGTGGATCGGTTGGACAGGAGCGTGCGCTCAAAGGCCGCGAGCGCCGAAGCAAGGCTCTCCATCGTGACCCTTGGGTCTTCCGGGAACGCGTCTTCGAATCGCTGCACGTACTCAGGAATCGCGGCTAGCTCAGCAACGAGTGCGGCCGGGTCGGCGCTCATTTCGTCCTCTGCAAGGATTGCGATGGGCGCCTGCTCTTCCAACGTCTGAGCCCGTCCATCCCAAAGGAGGCTTGAACGGAAGGCGAGATTGTAAATGGCAGAGGAGTTGCGTCGGAGCATGTTGGGGCCCTCACGACCAGGCCCGGTTACGAGGCCAGCTCCGTGGCCGACACCGCGTGGCCGCCCATCTCCGTTGCCCCAGAGCTCGCTGTGGCAAGTCGCGCATGCAGTCTCTCGGTCCACCGAGAGCACGGGGTCGTAGAACAGCAGGTGCCCCAGCTCTATCCTCGCTTCGGGAACATCCTTCATGATCTCCGGCAGAGCGGGAAATCCGGTAATCGGCCATGGTGTGATCTCGGCCGGCGCGGTGCCTCCCGCTCCTGAAGTCCCACCCGCGCCCGAGGCCCCGCTCGCATCGCCACAAGCGGCGGTGAGCAAGGCCAGGAGCAGAGCGGCGCGCCGCATCAGCGACTCCCTGGCGGATCGATCGGGAGTTCCAGACCGCTTGGCACGGTAAGAGGGCGAATCGCTTGTCGCGTCTCGTCGCGCAGTGTCTTGTCGACGAAGCGTGTGATCAGCCGAACATCGTCATCGGTGAACGGCATGCCGCTTTGCTCGAGTTCGTGTCGGATGGCCCCCGACATGCTCGTGATCGTTCCGTTGTGGAAGTACGGCTCCGTGAACAATAGGTTTCGAAGCGACACCGCGCGGAACTTGCCGCGGTCTTCTTCTCGCCCTGTTACCTCTTCGAGACCGAGGTCGACGATACCCTCGACCTCCGGCACGTTTCGGTTGGCGAACGTCTCAGACTCGAAAAGCGGCGGCGTGTGACAACCATCGCAGCCCATCTCGGCGAAGCGATACATGCCTTCGACCTCGTCCTCGTTCATGAGGTTGGGTCTGTCTTGGAGATACGCGTCGTAGGTCGAGCGATCGGAGATCAAGGTTCGCTGATACGCCGCCAGTGCGGAGGCGAGGTTCTCCAACGTGACTCTTGGATTCTCCGGGAACGCATCCGCAAAGCGCGCTGCGTATTCGGGAATATTGGCAAGCTCCGCCGCAAGCGTTTCCCGATCGGCGCTCATCTCATCTTCTGCGAAAACAGGGATGAGTGCCTGCTCTTCAAGTGTCGTGGCGCTCCCATCCCACAGCAAGCTCGGGCGGAACGCGAGATTGTAGAGAGCGGGGGAGTTGCGTCGTAGGTTGTTTGGCCCGCGGCGTCCCGGTCCAGCGAGCAGGCCGGCCCCATGGCCGACACCGCGCGCGATTCCGTCTCCCATTCCCCAGATCTCGCTGTGGCAGGTCACACACGCCGTCTCCTTGTCGACCGAAAGGATGGGGTCGAAGAACAGCAGGCGGCCGAGCTCCACCCTCGCTTCCGGCACGTCGTTCATGACGTCCGGGAGCGCTGGAAAAGCCGTGACGGGCCAGGGCGTTGGACTGATGGGGTCGTCCGTCCCGGCCGACTCGCCACACCCTGCAACGAGAACGGCGAGGAGCAGAACGGCTCCCGCATGTTTAGGCACTAGTTGCCCGCGCCGCCGGTCCCGCCCGTGCCCTCGGTCGAGCACATCGGGATGTCGGGGAACAAGATGGGTAGGGTCGCGATCCAGTCGTAGATGACGTCGTACCCGTCGTAGTCAACCAGACTACGGCCGAGCGGCGCCATCATTTCGCCCGGTGTGACCGAGTCGATTCGGCAAAGCAGGATGGAGTTCTCCGGCTCGCCGGGCACGATGTCCTCGCTTGCGTTCCCGCAGTTTCGCACGCCGCCGGCGGAGGTGGGAACCTTGCAGACACCCCAAGTCTTGAAGACTTCGTCGCTGGGAGTCGGCGTCGGGCTCATGCTCGCGTAATCGAGGTAGATGCCGGTGCCAGCAGCTTCGCCATCCGGCGCGTGGCAATGCGCACAGTTGGAGTCGAGATAAGAACGCGCCGCCTCGTGGAGGCACGCAGGCGTCGAACAATTCTCGACGTACGGAACCGGGTCGACGTACGTAGTGCGATCATCCACGGGGGGTGGCTCAGGCGCCAGCATGCCCGTGTCGTAGAGCTCGTCGATCTGGTTCGCGACGATCACACCGCCGTAGTCGTTGCCACGATTGAGCATCCCGGTGGAAGGGCCGAGCGTGCGGACGTCGGTGCCGTGGCAGCGTCGGCAAGCACCGTTGGAAGGCACCCCGTAGTCCGGCACGGAATTCTGAGTATTGTCGCAGGTCGCTGCGCCCTCACAGTCATCGTCGTCTTCACAAGGACTCTGATCGTCCGAGCATTCCTGCCCGGCGGTGTAGACGACCGAGACGGTCTCGCCGCCCGACTTGCAGACAGCGTCCGTCATCTTTTCGTCGTAGACATAGACGTGCAACTGCCAGCAGGTGTCCGCCCCATTGCAGTCCAAGCGGTCTTCTTCTGCGGTCACGTGCACGAGCAATCGGGTTTCGATCAGCTGTTCGAGGCCGTCCGAACCTGGGTCGTCCAGGTTGGCAGGGTAGGCGAACGTCTTCGTGTAGATCGTGCCCACGGGACTCTGCCAACGCTCGCTGTCGTTGAAATACTCGATCTGACCACCCTTGGTCAGGGTAACGAAGCGGCGCTTGAGTGCGCCGTCGGTGTACAGCGGGGAGGTCACTTCGAACGGAAGGACGCCATCGGCCGGCACCTGGTTTCGAATGTCGGCGAATAGGCCCCATTCGGAAAGCAGCGGAGGAACGCTCGAGTGGCAGGTACTCGCCACGCTTCCGCCAGATCCACCTTCTCCGCCCATGCCGCCGGCACCGCCGACGCCACCAGCGCCGCCGACGCCACCAGCGCCGCCGATGCCACCGGCACCGCCGACGCCACCGGCACCGCCGATGCCACCAGCACCGCCGACGCCGCCAGCACCGCCGACACCACCGGTGCCGCCAGTGCCAGCGGAGCTGTCGCCGCAGCCCACGGCCGCCACGAGGAGGGAGATGGAGAACATCAAGTTAAGTTTCGTGCTCATTGGAATTCCTGCCCTGAATCTTGGTTGTCGTTTACTGGCTTACTCGGGGTCGCAGAGTCGACCGGCTGTGTCGGTGGTGTTGTTGTCGATCAGACAGGACGCAAACGCCGGAAGGCTTGCGGGCATCTGGCACTGGTTGCTGGTCAGATCACGATAGGTACCCGTGAAGTCGGCGCCGAGGCAGATACCGGGGTTCGAAACGCCTTCTCGGATGTTGCCATCCCAAAGCACCTCATCGACGGGGTTCTCCGGAGTGCCAACGTTGAAGAGGTCGAAGATGATCGAGAAAGGGGTGTCTGGATCGGCGTTGGTGCCGTTGTTCAGGTAGTAGTTGTCGTGCGCGTAGATATCCTCGGCGTACGGGTTGTACTCGTAGGAGTAGGGCGGACAGTCTGCACCGGCCGCATCACACGTGAACGAGCTACTAACGATGGCCAGGCCGATCGAGTCGTTGCCCTGGACGTCGTTGTCGCGGATTTCCACGCCCTGACCGCCAAGGTTCAGGAGGCCAGTGCCCACCGGAATGATCTGCACCACGCCGGTCGTCGCGAAGTTCTCGCCGTTGTTGCAATAGACGCGGTTGTTTTCCATCAACACGTCTGTATTGGCAGGCCGGTCCGCTGAGATCGGCTGCTGCAAGGGCATGAGTCCGCCGGTGTTGCCGGTGACGTAGTTGTCATGCGCCACGACGCCGAGGCAGTTTTCGACCTCCAGGCCTGCCACATTGTAGGCTGCGACGTTGTAACGGACGATGCCGCCCTCCGTGCCGTCATCCAACCATCCGCACTTGCCGATGTAGATGCCCGCATCGGATGCGTCGGTGGCCTGGCTGTACTCGACCAGCGTGTCTTCACAGTTGGTCGGGTAGATGCCGTACGCGCCGTTGTCTTCCTGATTCTCGTTTTCCCAACTCACGTGAATCTTGCGGAAAACCGAGCCGCTGGTGCCGTCCTGCTCGATGCCGTTGGCTCCGGTGTTCTTGACCCAGAGGTTCTCCACCGTGACGTCGTCCTTCTGAACGAAGATGCCGATGCCGGTGCCGGGGCCGCCGAAGTTGAGCACCGTGTCGTCGGGCGAGTCGCCGATTCCCTTGATGGTCAGGTCGCCAACGGCCGAGACGTTGACCGTCGCGTCCATTTCGTAGACCCCCTCGTCGAGGCAGATTACGTCGCCCGGGTCAGCGATCTCGAGACGGCTGTTCAAGCGAGCCGCCGCGTCGGCGCCCAAGGCGAAGATCGGATCCGTGCAGTCGTCGGTTGGGGTGACTGGAACATTGTCGAACACGTCGCCGACGGCATAGGCGCCGCTAAAGTCAGGCACCGTGTCGCAGTCGATCGTGACGGGAGTGCCGCCTGAGCCGCCGTCGCCGCCCGAACCGCCGTCGCCGCCTGAGCCGGCCGTGCCGCCGCTGCCGCCGCTGCCGCCGCTAGCGCCGGTACCGCCGGTACCGCCGGTACCCGAGGTGTCGTCGCTGCATCCAACGATGGCGAGCGATACGGTTAGAATCGTGCTGATAAGTAGTTTGAAATTCATGTAAAGGTCTCCTCCTCCCAGAGATTTTCGGTTTGTAACATCTATTTTGAACTTTGAAAAGTGAGTGTTACTCACAATTTGGACATTTTCCCCAATCGCCTGAATTGATGGGGTTTTCAGCTCCGATACGGGCTCGACTCGTCCATATAAACGGCAAGGTACCCCTTGAGAAGGGTTTTCATCTCGCCGGTGATGCGATTGGCGAATTCGGGATCATCCGCCGACAACGCCCAGTCCTGCAAAGAATTCGCCGCTTGAATCGCCGCGCGCGTCACGAGTTCGATCTGGTCGGCCGGAATGACGGCCTGCATCGCGGGGTGCAACGCAAGCAGCGCGGCGACGCGTTCGTTGGACTCGTCCGTGATCAAACGAAACTCGGGCGTTGGCCGAATGCTCAGTAGCAGCTGCAGGTACCCGGGTTGTTCCGCGTATCCTTGCATGGTCGCGTCGATTGCACGGTCGATCGCTTGGTCCCACGGGAGGACCCCGAAATCCTTGGTGATCAGGCTTGCGGTCTTTGTGTCGACTTCTTCCATCACGCGTCGCGCGAGCTCGGCAAGCACGGCGAGCTTGTTCGGGAAGTATTGGTACACGGACCCGATCGGTACGCCGGCTTCCTCGGCAATTGCGGCTGTCGTGATCTTGTCGACCGGCGTGCCGTCGAGGAGCGAAGAGGTCGCGTCCAAGATGCGTTCGACGCGGTCGCGCGAGCGGTCCTGGCTTGGCCTCCTGCGAGGAGTGAGCTGGTCAGTTTTTGTAGTCACAAATTGCACGAGCGCGTTTCCGGCCGGGATTTAGCGGAAAACCCAGCATCTGACTAGCCCCAGCGCGCTGCCGCACCTAGATCCGGGGCTCAATTGCGGGCTACACTGGGGGTTCAGTCTTTTCTATGACCTCTGCTTCCACGACAAACGGGCAACCGGCCGCAAGCGCCTCCCACGACGAGAAGAAGCGCCCTGCGCCCGAGATCGATCTCGACGCGCCGGAGTACTACCTCAACCGGGAGCTGACCTGGCTCACGTTTGCCAAGCGCGTGCTCCGCGAGGCCGAGGATGAACGGACCCCTCTGCTGGAGCGGGTGAAGTTCCTGGCGATCACGGGCTCGATCCTCAACGAGTTCTTCATGAAGCGAATTGGCGGCCTCAAGCAGCAGGTCGCCGCGGGGGTGCACAAGCTGACCGTCGATGGCCGCTCCCCGATGCAGCAGATCCGCGAGTGCCACGAGCTCATCCGACCTTTCTACGTGCAGCAGCAAGCGCTGTGGGCCGAGCTTCGAGGGCAACTGGATGATATCGGGGTCGAGCTCGCGTCGTACCAGTCGCTGTCCGACGAGGATCGGCAGTGGCTTCGAGATGATTACCTCGACAACATCTTTCCGCTGGTCACCCCGCAGGCGATGGATCCGGCCCACCCCTTTCCGTTCGTCTCCAACTTGTCGCTGAACCTGTTGGTCTCACTTCACTACCCGAACGATCCGCTGCCTCTGATGGCGAGGGTGAAGGTCCCGCTGGGCGCAGGCGTGCCTCGGTTCATCCGCGTCCGGGACACGCTAGCCTTCGTTCCGCTCGAAGAGGTCATGGCCAACAACTTGGACCTGTTGTTTCCGGGCATGGCGATCGAGCGTACCGAACTGTTCCGCGTCACCCGCAATGCGGACGTCGAAAGCGACGAAGAGAAGGCAGATGACTTGCTCGCGCTGATCGAGTCGGAGCTCCAGGAGCGCAAGTTCGCGCCAATCGTTCGTCTCGAAGTCGCACGCGGAATGGATGGCACGCACCGTGGCCGCCTGGCTGCCGAGCTCGGCCTCGACGAGCAAGCAGACGTGTTCGAGATCGACGGATTCTTAGGGCTTTCTGATTTGTTCCAGCTCGCGGCGCTCGACATCCCGGAGCATCGGTACCCTGATCATCGTCCCGTAGATGCATCGAATCTCGTGGGTCAGAGCAACGTTTTTCACGCGATTCGCGACAACGAAGCGCTCCTCTTGCACCATCCATACGAGGCGTTTGGCACATCGGTAGAGCGGTTTCTGCGAGAGGCCAGCGAGGACCCGAAGGTTCGCGCGATCAAGATGACGCTCTATCGAACGTCCTCGAAGTCACGTGTGATCCAGCATCTGATCAATGCGGCGCTCAACGGGAAGCAAGTCGCGGTCGTCGTCGAGCTCAAGGCTCGTTTCGACGAAGAGGCCAACATCAACTGGGCGAACAAGCTGGAGCAAGCTGGGATTCACGTCACCTATGGCGTGGTGGGGCTCAAGACCCACTGCAAAGTGATCCTCGTCGTGCGCCGCGACCACGACGGCTTGCGTCGTTACGTACACATTGGCACCGGCAACTATCACGAGGAGACAGCCAAGCTGTACTCCGACCTTGGACTGCTCACCTGCGATGAGGGCATCGGCCGCGACGCAACCGAGCTCTTCAACTACTTGACCACTGGGTACAAGCCGAGCCGGTCGTACAAAAAGATCCTGCCGGCGCCGAAGATTCTCAAGCCCGCGCTTCTCAAGAAGATCCGCCGCGAGATTCGGCGTGTGGGCGACGGCGAGAAGGGGCTCATTCAGCTCAAGACGAATGCCCTCGAAGACGTCGATATCACCCGGGCGCTCTACGAAGCTTCTCAGGCAGGCGTGAAGGTCGATTTGATCGTACGCGACTCGTGTCGCTTGCGGCCCGGCATTCCTGGGCTTTCGGACAACATCCGTGTGGTCAGCGTCGTGGGGCGATTCCTCGAACACTCGCGGATCTACCACTTCCACAACGGGGGCAACGAGGAGTACTACATCGGTTCGGCCGACTGCAT
>CAYZDM010000033.1:0-12302 GCA_964476875.1 uncultured Sandaracinaceae bacterium
TGGCTCCCATACCGCGACGAGGAAAACGCAATGAACCCGCGTACGTAGCCTACACGGCAGCCCGGATCGCCGAGCTCCGTGGACAGGACCCTGAGGCGCTCGCGGAGGCAACCTACCAGAACGCGCTCCGAATCTTCGGAATCCAAGAATAATCGCGTATTTGAGCGGCCCACCGCATCCGCCTTGACTCGCCTCCCCGCATTACTATCTTTGCGGCCCTTTTCCCGGGGAGAAGACCTGTGAACACTAATCCCGGCCTTATCGGCACCAAGCTTGGCAATACCCAAATCTTCCTCGACGACGGGGAGGTACGACGCGTCACTGCAATCAAGGCGGGGCCCTGCGTCGTCGTAGGGAAGCGCACTCCTGACAAAGACGGCTACGCCGCGCTTCAACTCGGCTTCGGCGGTCGCCGCGAGAAGCTGGTGAACAAGCCCGAGGCGGGCCAGTTCAAGAAGGCCAACGTCGAGCCACCGCGAATCGTTCGCGAGTTCCGAGTGGACGAATCGCTCCTGGAGCGCTTCGAAGTCGGGCAGACGCTAGGCGCATCGGACATCTTCACTGACGGGCAGTTCGTCGATGTGTCCGGCACGAGCAAGGGTCGTGGCTTCACGGGGGTCATGAAGCGTCACAACTTCGCCGGTGCCGGAACCGTAGGCCACGGCACACACGAGGCCAAGCGCCACGGTGGCTCGATCGGTATGGCGACTACGCCCGGTCGCACGCATCGCGGAACGAAGATGCCCGGCCAGCACGGCAACAAGCGGTCGACGGTGCTCAACCTCAAGATCGTCCGAGTTCTGTCGGAAGAGAACATCGTCCTGGTTGACGGTGGCGTTCCCGGCTCTCGCAACAGCTTCGTCACGGTCAAGGGCGCCATCAAGAAGGCCTCGGTGGCCCTTCCGGCGCCCCCGGTCAAAGAAGACCCGGCGCCAGAAGCCACCGAAGAGGGCTAACTGGCTCAGCGCCGCCAAGATCACCACGGACGCCGGGCTCGGCGCGAGGGGTATCCGGCGCGCTCCGTCTACAAGCTCGAGGAAATCGACCGACGCGTCGGCCTCTTCAAGAAGGGTCAGCGTGTTCTCGATCTCGGAGCGAGCCCCGGCTCTTGGACCCTCTACGCAGCCAAACAAGTCGGGCCCAACGGCCGCGTGCTCGGCATCGACCTAACCGATCCCCATGTGGCGCTGCCGCCTCACGCGGAGATCCTCACGGTCGACGCGTTCCAGGTCGAACCAGACTCATTGGACGGCCCGTTCGACCTTGTCATCAGCGACATGGCACCAAAGACCAGCGGCCAACGCCATGCCGACCAGTACCGAAGCTACGAGCTCGTCATGCGAGCGCTGGAGCTGACGAAGAGCGTCCTCAAACCCGGCGGCTCGTTTGTGGCCAAGATCTTCCAAGGGGCCGAGTTCGATGACGCGCGCGCTTCACTCCGGGAGGTGTTCGGCAAAGTCCGGATCATTCGCCCGAAGGCGACTCGCAACGAGAGCTACGAGGTCTTCCTCGTCGGCTTGGGGTTCGAGCCCCCTACTTGCTGAGCGCTTCGAGTCTCGCGCGAGCGCGGTCGGCGTACGGTCCGTCGGGGTCGAGCTTCGCCGCACGCCTGAGGTGGGTCCGAGCGTTGTCGATCTTCCCCTGCTTCGCGAGAATCGAACCGTACGCATATTGCAACGCAGGGTCCCGTTCGTTCTGCGCCAGCGCGCGCCCCATGGTGGCTTCTGCGGCGTCGAGATCCCCGGTGGCGTAGTAGGCCAGCGCAAGCTCGGCGAGAAGCTCTGTAGGGGGCGGCTCGGGCGCCTGGTTCAACACGGTGCGCAGCACCGAGACCGCTTCTTCCGGCGCACCGGAACGCCGCAGGCCTTCTCCGACTGCGATCGAAAGAATGGCATCGCCTCGAACCATCGGCCGCGCGGCTCGTAGCTGCGCCGCAGCATCATCCCGCCGGCCCAAACTGAGGAGCATCATGGCCAGATTGATGCGAGGAACGGGGTCCTTGGGTAGTTGTTCGATGGTGGCGAGGTACTCGCGCTCGGCATCCGCGAACTTGCCCTGCTCTTCATACGCGAGCCCGAGGTTGAATCGGGCAGCGGCGAGCTGCGGGTCCAGCACCACGGCGCGCTCTAGCATGGTGGTGGCTTCTCTGAGCTTCCCCGCCTCACGCAGAAGTACGCCGAGATTGTTGAAGGCCTCCGCGAAGTCGGGTTCGAGGTCGGCGGACTTGCGGTAAGCCTTCTCGGCAGACTCAAAATCGCCGGCGGCTTCGTGCGCGAGGCCCAAGTCGAGCCACGCCCGCGGATCGTTAGGGTCGATCGCGAGCGCATCCTCGAAGACTTGTCTGGCCTCACGAACCTTGCCGTCCGCCAGCAGACGCTCCCCTCGCAACACATCATGGCTCGCCGCAGGATGGTTGGCCGTTGCGACCGGCGTGGATTCCGTGGCCGCGGGCTGTGTCGACGCACACCCAACCATCAGGACTAGAGCCGGCCACAAAGGAGAGGGACGGCGCAATGTTCTCACGGCTCCTCGGCGCGGCCGTGCAGCGCCAAGATCCGATCATAAAGCACGCGCTGAAGGCTCTTCATTCGAGTGGGGTCTTGGACCTTCTGGCCATCTTCGTCCGCGACATAGAACACGTCGGCCACGCTCTCGCCTTCGGTGTTGACCTTCGCCAACGAGATCGTGAGGTCGAGCTGATGGAGCGTCCGCGCGATCTCATGGAGAAGTCCCACTCGGTCACGCGTAAATACGTCGACCACCGTGTATCGGGCGGATGCGTTGTTGTCGACGCTGATGGTCGTTGGGACGTCGGGGCCCGGTCGAACGCTCCATGGCGGCGGTGTGCTCTGACGCGCGATCAAATCTTGAGCGGATACTCGATTGGTTAGACGATGGGTGACGTCTTCCCGGAGCGCTTCGGCAAGCCGCGCGGGCATCGGCGTGTTGTCACCCACCTTGACCCAAAACACGTCGAACACTTCGTCCCCAGCCTTGCGGTGCCGCGTGTAAAGCTGGGCATTGAGGATCGAGAGGTCGTGTGCGGCGAACACCGCGGTCAGGTCCGCGAGCAGACCCGGCCGATCGGAAGTAGCAAACACGACCTCCTCCACGTCTTCGCTTGGACCCGGACCGACGCGCACGGTCATGAGATCTTCACCGCGATCGCGGGCAATGCGCGCATGGCGGCGAACCGCGTCGACGGGATTGGCGAGGAAGTACCGTTCCGGCATCTCATCGATGAAATTTTGGAGCTGGTCCTGACCGGCATCTCCCGCGAAACCGACGACCGCTTGCAGCTTCACCTCGAGGACTCGATTCTCGGTCTGAACCGGAACACTGCCCGACTCGAGCCGGGCGAGGGTCGCAAGGTAGAGGTCCTCAAGCGCGCGTGCCTTCCAGGAGGTCATGGCCTTCGGGTTGACGGTAGCGATGATCGAAACGGTACACAGGAACAGATCGCGAAGGCGTTCAGGAGATTCCACCATCTTCACGACTTCGTTCAGACCTTGAGGGTCGTGGATATCGCGCTGTGTGGCCCAGCGGTACAGGGCCTTCTGCTCGCGAACCAGCCAACCAACGTGCTGCGCATCGACCGCGGTCAGGCCCAATCGAATGGCGACGCTCTCGGCGACCCGCGCCCCGGCATGCTCCTGGTCCCTTCCACGCGTTCGGCCGAGGGAATGCAATAGTACCGCCAGGAACAACGGAAGCCGCCTCGGTGCTTCGGCCGCAAGCCGCGCCGACAGGGGACGGCCCTCGCTCTCTCCCCGACTAAGTGCCTGGAGTTTCTCAAGCGCTTTGATGGCGTGGATGTCTGCCGTGTAGACGTTGAACACGTCGTGGTAGACGCGGCCCACTAGCGGTTCGAACTCGGGGATCATGGCAGAAACCAACCCGACTTCGTGCAACTCCGCGACGGTTGATCCGCTTCGAAACGGAGACTCGTCGACGTCCTTGAGGAGTCCCAAGAAGAGCTGAGTCGCCTCTTCGGAATCTTGTAGGCGAAGGCGCCAACGTTTGTCTGGGGCGATGCGAGCGATCGCATCGAGCGCGGAGTGGTCTGGGCGCTTCTGATAGCGGAGCGCCTGTCGATAGAATCGAAACGCCAGCGCCGGGTCGTCTGCGAGCCGCTGTGGGTTCTCCAGCGAGATGGAGCCGTCGGCCAGAATCATCCCGTCCGCGAGCTTGCGAAACGTTGTGGCCCTTCCGCGATTGCGCGGCCGCGCGCGCTCGAGCATGCGCTCGGCGGTGAGCGCCACGATGCGGGCGTGACGGTAGTAGGCCTGCATGAACTGCTCAACCCCGAGCGTCACGCCGTCGACGAAGCCCAACTCCTGCGCGATGTCTTCCTGGTCGCCGAAGGTCAGTCGGTCCTGTTGGCGGCCGGCCCGCAAATGTAAGAGGTTACGGACGCGCCAGAGCATCTCGCGGGCGTCTTCGAGCTCGCGGACCTCCCTCGCCAGGAGCGCGCCCGTTCGCACGTAGTCTTGTTCGCCTCGCGCCCCCCAGCGGCCGCGTGCGGCCCACTCGGCCACGTCCAGGTCACGCAGCCCTCCCCGACCCTGCTTCACGTCAGGCTCGAGCAGATACAAGCTGCTTCCAAAACGTCGATGTCGGGTGCCGGTGTCTTGTTCGAGCGCTCCGAGGAAATCGACCAGGTGCGGCTCGAACACCTGCTCGCGGGCCCCGCGCTCGAGATCGTCGAGCAGCGAACCGCTTCCGGCAATGCGTCGGAAGTCTATGAGTGTGGTCGCGGTACGAATGTCCTCACGCGCTAGACTCACCATCTCGTCGGTGCTGCGGACGGCGTGCCCGATGTCCACGCCGAGATCCCAGAGCGGGTACAACAGGCCCTCGGCGAGCGCGCCGACGAAAGGGTCATCGGAGTCATCGCAAAGGAACACGACGTCCACGTCGCTGTTGAGACCGAGCGTCAACCGGCCATACCCACCCACTGCCACGAGCGCCACCCTGCCGCGGGGTTCGCGCCCGACCGAGCGACTGGCTGCGTCTGCGGCGCAGTAGAGAGCACTCAACAGACCATCCAGGGCACGCGCATGCGCGTGGGTCGTCGCGACGCCGGGGTCTCCACGGCGCACCGCGTCCTCGAACGCTCGGCGATATCCACCGAGGTACCCGCTACAGGTCTTGCCGAGTCTAGGTGCGAGGCCACCTAGATCGACGACCGGACTGGATCCATTCGACAACGGTCAGCGAGTATGACCGTCCGTCCGGCACCGAGCAACTATCCGCTTTACCGCGCCAACAAGTACGACGCGATCCCGGACGCAATGCCGTCGGCCAGCGCTCGACGGTAGTTGCTGCGCGCCAACGCGCGCGCTTCGGGCTCGTAGGTCAGGAAGGACGCCTCGACGAGAACCGATGGCATGCGCGCGCCCACCAGCACGTAGAACATGGCGCGCCTCACACCCCGATCGGCGAGCTTTGGGAGCACCATGCGACCTCGCTTCAACGTGTGCCGCTGGATCTTGCCGGCCAAGGTCAATGAGCCTGCCGACTGGTTCCGACGATGATGCTTCGCGAGCAGGCTCTGGATTCCGCTCACCTCCGCTACGCGTGTTCCGTTCTCGCGGGCGGCAAGGCGGAGCGCTTGCCGGTTGTTGGTCGTGTCTAGAACGAAGGTTGTCACGCCGCCTTTTCGGACCGGCTCAGAGCTCGCGTTCAGATGGATTGAAACGAACGCGTCGGCCTCCAGTGCGTTCGCAAGCGCGCAACGTTCTTCGAGTGACAGGTCGACGTCCGCTGACCGAGTAAGCATGACTCGAGTCCGCGGCATGATCGCACGCAGGCGCGCGGCCGTCAGCTCCGCCAAATCGAGGGCGACGTGCGACTCGACGAGCCCGTGGCGGTCGTTGGCTGCGCCAGGCTCGCGACCACCGTGACCCGGATCCAAGACGACTAGCGGCCGTTGATTGTGGCGCGGTCGGCTCGCCACACTGACATCGATGACGATTCGATATGGGTCGGTCAGATAGAACACACGACCGCTCGCACCTGGCAGCAGGTCGAGTACGACGCGCGGGTTTGGTGTGGCGAGCCGAACTCGCTTCAGGCCCCCCCCGTCAACGACCTGGGACACAGGGACCGACGTGGCCCACTCTGCGTCCTCTAGCTCAATCGCGATGCGGGCCGGCAGAATACCTTGGGCCGGCAGCTGTTTCTGCTGAAACAGCGGCGCACCCTCGAAGAGAAGCACGACCCGAACTCCCGCCGCGTTCCTGGCCGCAGCGCCGTACACGTCGATGCCGACCAACCGGGCCTTGTCGCGGGCCGCCTTGGCTCGCTCAGGGAGCTCAGGCAGAGGCTCCGGCAGCCGTCCATCGGGCTTTGGGGACGAGTCTTCCTGGCAACCAGCGGCGAGCAGCAGCAGCCCCAGTAGACAAAGTCTCGATGTGTTTGTCCCGCCCCGAATGCACGCGTGTTTACGCGACGCTATCGCGATGGTCAACGGAGCGTCGCTCGTTGACCCGCCCCGGGCGATCGCCTAGCTTCCGCGGCATGGCGGGCCTGACCTATCGCGACGCTGGCGTCGACATAGAAGCCGGCGAACAACTCGTCGAGCGTATCAAACCTCTCGCACGATCGACCCGCTCGGAGCACGTTCTCGGAGCGATCGGCGGGTTCGCAGGCCTTTGCTCGGTGCCGAGCGATGTCGAGGACCCTGTCCTCGTGTCCGGAACCGACGGCGTCGGGACAAAATTGAAACTGGCCTTCGAGCTCGGCAGGCACGACACGATCGGGATCGACCTCGTGGCGATGTGTGTCAACGACATCATCACCGTCGGCGCACGCCCCTTGTTCTTCCTGGACTACTTCGCCACGTCGAAGCTCGACGTCGACCAAGGAGAGGCTGTCGTCAAGGGCATCGCAGAAGGATGTCGCCAATCGGAGTGCGCGCTCCTTGGAGGTGAGACCGCAGAGCTGCCAGGCTTCTACGCGAGCGGCGAATACGATTTGGCCGGCTTCGCCGTGGGCGTGGTCGGACGCAAGCAGATCATCGACGGCAAAGCGACGCGGCTCGGCGATCATCTGGTCGGGGTTGCTTCCTCAGGCTTGCATTCAAACGGGTTCTCGCTGGCGCGGCGTGTACTCGTCGACGGCGACGCGCCCCTCTCACTGCACGACGCGTTCGGATCGGATGAGTCACTCGGCGAAACGCTGCTGCGCCCCACGAGGATTTACGTCAAAGCGGCTCGAATCGCGCTGGAGCACGGCGTCCACGCGATGTGTCACATCACCGGAGGCGGCCTGCCCGAGAACCTCCCCCGGGTCACGCCGGAAGGCCTTGGCGTTGCAATCGATTCAGACTCCTGGCAGCCGGACCCGATCTTCGGGCTGATCCAAGAACGCGGCGGCGTCGCCGACTTGGAGATGCGACGCACCTTCAACATGGGCGTCGGGTTCACGATTGTTGTTCCACCGGAGCGATCCGCCGGACTGGTCGACGCCCTGAACGCCGGTGGCGAACGTGCGTTCGTCATGGGAGAGATCACTGACCGCGAAGGCGTGTCGTTCTCCTCGTAGGGCCGCTGATGGACGTAGTGGTTCTCGTTTCTGGTCGCGGCTCAAACCTGAGAGCGATCTGCACTGCGATCGACGCCGGAGCGTGCAACGCCAACATCGTCGGCGTCGTGTCAGACCGCAAGAACGCCGCGGCACTCGAGTTCGCGGAGGCGCGCGGCATCCCCACAAGAGTCGTGCCCCTACGCAAGGGCGATGACCGGGACGCATGGAACCGTTCACTGGCCAGTGAGGTCGTCGCACTGGAACCGGACCTCGTGGTCCTGGCGGGCTTCATGCGCTTGCTGGGTGCACCTCTGCTCGAGCGGTTTCCAGGGCGAATCATCAATGTACACCCTGCCCTGCTTCCTTCGTTCCCAGGTCACAACGGTCCACAAGATGCCCTCGACGGCGGCGTTCGCATCAGTGGGTGCACTGTCCACATCGTCGACGCCGGAGTCGACACCGGCCCGATCCTCGCACAGGCGGCAGTGCCGGTGCTCACCGAAGACACCGCGGACACGCTTCACGCCCGAATCCAAGTTCAAGAGCACAAACTGTTGCCACGCGTGATTCACCAGATCGCGATCGGCGCGATCACACTCGACCCGCTGACGGTGCGCACGCCGGTGCTCGACTCCGCTCAATCGCTGTCCGCGCCGGACGCATAGACCCGTGCCCACGAGCTTCTACGACGTTGTCGTCCTGGGCACTCACCTCGAACCGCTGCTCTGCGCCGCCCTGCTCGCGCGCGAAGGACTCCGGGTCCTTGTGCTCGGCCAAGGCGCGCCCGCTCCATCATACACCGTAGCCGGCGTGACCCTCGAGCCGCTCGGACTGTTGGTCACGGGCGCCCAAAGCCCGATCGTTCAGGACACCCTCGATGCGCTGGCGCTCAAGCAAGACCTTCGTCAGCGAATGGTAGACCGCAGCCACCCGTTGCAACTGCTGCTGCCGGAGCATCGGATCAACGTGTACCCCGATGTCGATCAGTGGCTCGCCGAGCTGGACCGTGAGTTCCCGAACCTCGGACGCCAGGCGGCGGATGTCACGCGCACACTCGGCGAGGTGCGCGGCGAGCTGGATGGGGTCGTGGGCCGGGGGCTGGTCTGGCCGCCTGAAGCATTCCTCGAGCGCCAACAGTTTTCTTTGGGCACGACGGGACAGCGGTACGACAGACAAGGTCAAGGATGGACTTCATGGAACCAACTCGCCATGAAGCACCCACTGCGCACCGCGTTCGAGGCCATCCTTCCCCATGTTTCCGGGTTGGTCGAGGGACAGCACTCGGATGCGAGCCGCGCACGGCTGCATGGTCACGTGATGTCGGGCGTAACCGAACTCACCGGCGGCTGGAGTTGGTTCCAGGAGGCTCTGTTCGCGCGAATTCGATCTTGGGGAAGCGACGTCAGGGAGCGCGACCGTGCGGAATCACTGCGGCATGAAGGACGTAGCGGCCACACGGTGCGGCTCGCTCGAACAGATGAAGAGGTCGGCTGCTCCCAACTCGTTCACGGCACGAGGATTAGCGAACTGTCCCAACTTCTGCCTGAACGCGCCCCGATGACGGCAATGTTCGAACGGGTTGGCGAGCCGCGCACTCGCGCATATCGCAGCTCAGTGCACGCGCTGCTCGACAAGGGCGGAGTTCCGAACGCGCTCGAATCCGTTGCGTTGCTCTGCACTAGCGCGACGAGTCACGAGAACGCGTACCTGATGAGAAGCAGCGACGTTGGTGACGAGCGCGTTTTGATCACGACAAGCCGCCTGATCGATGCGCATCTCATCGACACCGCCTCATCACCGCTTCGTTTCATCCGCGAGGATGCGCTGGGCGCGATTAGGAGTGTCGTTCCGTTTTTCGACGACCACGCGATCTGGATCGACAGTCCCCACGACGGGCTCCCTCCGCAGGCGCTGCGCGGGGATACCGAACTTCCGTGCAGTGACCCCTGGACTCGAGGCCCCCACGCGATGAACGCCGTCTACGAGTATCCGACTCGCCGTGCGCTCGGCGTGTGTGCGCTGCCCACACGCACCCCGGTACACGGGGTCTATCTATGCAACGAACAGGTGGCGCCGGGGCTTGGTTTCGAAGGGTCCTTTCTCACCGCGACATCGGTCGCAAAGATCATCAGCGCGCAGTACCGGCGTCGGGACTGGCTTCGACGTGGCCCCTGGGCACGCCGCAGCGTTTAGGGCGTATCGCGGGGCCCTCTGGTATGCTTTAGCCCATGGCGGCACCTCAGGAAGCACCGAGACTCACTCTTCGACAGTTGCTTCGACTCATGGTCGAGCGCGGGGCTTCCGATTTGCATATCACGTCGGGGTCGCCACCCCAGTTGCGCATCGATGGCTCGCTGGTGCCGCTCCGCACACCGCCCCTCAAGCCGCGTGAAAGCAAGGCGCTCTGCTACGAGGTCATGACCGACGACCAGCGACTGCGCTTCGAGAAGGGGCACGAGATCGATTTCTCGTTTGGCGTGAAAGCACTCTCGCGGTTCCGCTCAAACGTCTTCCTTCAGCGGGGCGCGGTCTCCGGCGCGTTTCGTGCGATCCCTTTCGAGATTCGGCCTCTCGGCGACCTCGGTATGCCGCCCGTGGTCGACGAACTGTGTTCGCGGCCGCGTGGCCTGGTCCTAGTCACCGGGCCCACAGGTTCCGGCAAATCGACGACGCTTGCCTCGATGATCGACAAGATCAACAGCGAGAACCGGCACCACATCGTGACCGTCGAAGATCCGATCGAGTTCCTTCACTCGAACAAGCTCTGCGTGGTGAACCAACGTGAGGTGGGATCGGACACGGCGAGTTTCAAGGACGCGCTCAAGTACGCGCTTCGTCAGGACCCGGACGTCGTGCTCATCGGTGAGATGCGCGACCTCGAAACCATCGAAGCGGCGCTTACGATCTCAGAAACGGGTCACTTGGTATTCGCGACGCTTCACACCAACACCGCAGCACAATCGATCAACCGTATCATCGACGTGTTCCCCGCCGGGCAACAGAGCCAGGTTCGTGCGCAGCTTTCGTTCGTACTCCAAGGGGTACTCAGTCAGATGCTCCTCCCGAGGGCGGACGGTCCTGGCCGAGCGATGGCTTGTGAAGCGTTGGTCCCGAATGCGGCGATTCGAAACCTCATCCGCGAAGACAAGATTCATCAGATGTACGGCATCATGCAGACCGGCCAGGGCACCTCGGGCATGCAGACCATGAATCAGTCGCTCTTGCACCTCGTTGCCCATGGCGCCCTCGACCGCGAACTCGCCGAAATTCGCTCGCCTGAGCCCGACGAATTCCGCCAAATGCTGACCCATTTAGACCAAAAGGGTTATCAGCAAGCGATCCGTGGCGGCGGCTGATTCGGCTTCCCGCCGGTTTTTTACTATTGTTAAAGGCGGGATTAGGGTGATGGGAACCACAGCGAAGAGCCAGCGATGGACACCAGCGCTCGCTTTCACACTTTGCTTACTATTTTCCGCTGTAGCCGCAGCCGAGGGTGCCAAGGCCGGTGGTGCAACGGTTTCGGTCGAGGATCGGGCCGAAGCAGCGGACGCATACGACCAAGGCACGTCGGCATATTTGTCGGAGCGCTATGAGCTAGCGGCGCATTGGTTCGAGCGAGCCTATCGCTTGGCGCCTACGTCGACCGCGTTGCTCCAAGCAGTGCGCGCCCACCACAAGGCAGGCAACTCGATTCGAGCCGCCGACCTGACGCTGCAGCTTCGAGACGAGTACCCAGCCGACGCGCGTTCGAAACAGATCACCGACACGCTGATCGAGGCGGTGCAACCAGCGAACGTGTTGGTCAAAGCAGAATGCGAGAAGGCGTGCACCCTGGAGCTCGACGGCGCCCTCGTGCAGCACCCGACGTTCTTCGTCACACCGGACGTCGAGCACTCCCTCAAGGCCGCATTCGACAACGGCGAAACATCCACCTTCGTGCAAGGCGCGGCGGGCACCACCAAGACGGTGACCCTCGCTGGGCCGGCACCACCACCACCGCCGCCGGTTCCCAGATGGGCGTTCTATTCCTCACTCGGAGCGACGGTCGCGCTTGGCGCGGTCACCGCGTGGTCAGGAATAGACGCCAACAACGGCGTCAGCGACTACGAGTCGGCAGCCCGAAGCGCGAACTCTCCTGGCATCAACAACGGCGGCTCTCCAACACCTCAACAGCAGGCTCAGGCTTTGCTTGACGAGGGGCAAAAGAAAGAGCGACGAACGAACATTCTCATCGGCGTCACCGCTGGAATGGCCGTGACCACCGTGGTTCTAGGCGTTTTCACCAACTGGAAGGGGGAGTCTCGAGACGCCACTTCCAAGCGCATCGAACCTTCGGTCGCGGTGAGCACCAAGGGCGGCGGGTTGACGATCAAGGGTCGCTTCTGATGAACTCACCCGCCAGCGTGGCAGGAGGCGGTCGGATGTCTCGACCCATGGCGGGTCGGCAGCTCGGTCGTTACGAGATCCTGACGCAGCTGGCCTCCGGGGGGATGGCCTCCGTATACATCGCCCGCGCGCAAGGCGTGGCTGGGTTCGAGAGGCTCGTCGCGGTCAAGGTGTTGCATCCTCATCTCGCCTACGAACAGGAGTTCATCTCCATGTTCCTCGACGAGGCGCGTCTCGCCGCCAGGATTCGTCACATGAACGTCGTGCCGACGCTCGACATCAGCGACAGCCCCGGCGACGGGTACTTCCTCGTGATGGAGTACATCGAAGGCAACCACCTCGGGGCCCTTCTCGGGCGAGCCGCCAAAAACGGTGAGAGGCTGCCA
>CAYZDM010000034.1:0-12278 GCA_964476875.1 uncultured Sandaracinaceae bacterium
TTACGAACCCTCTAACCACGGCGCCTCGCATTGCGGGGCGCCGTGCTGTTTTAAGTGCGATCCGGTTTAAGTGTGCTCCGGGGCCCGGCGGTTGACCGCGCGTCCCCGGACGGATAACTCCGACTGCATGGACGTCATTCATCGTTGGGTCTTGTGCGCGTGCGTCGGTTTCGGTCTTGTCACGGGCTGCGCCAGCAGTACTGAGGGCACGGCCGGCACGGGTGGCGCCGCAGGCATGGGAGGCGAGGGCGGAACTGGTGGCGCGGCCAACGACCCCTTCTACATTCCGCCCGATCCGCTGCCGTCCGACCTGCCGGGTACCCTGATTCGAGTTGAAGACATCGAGCCGCTCGGCGAAGGGACGCAGGCCTGGAGGGTACTCTACGTGTCGAACGCGATTGACGGGACCCCGATCGCGGTCTCTGGGTTGGTCGCAGCCCCAGCAGGTCCTGCGATCGAACTCGACCGTGATGTCGTGACCTGGTCGCATGGCACGAAGGGTGTCTCCGATCCCTGCGCTCCGTCGAAGGGTTATCGCAGTGGCTTTCACGACTTCTACGACATAGCCCCCGAACTCGTGGCCGCCGGCTATGTGGCGGTGTCGACCGACTACGAGGGACTCGGCACGGCCGGCATCCATCCCTATTTGGTCGGCCCGAGTGAAGGCCGCGCCGTTCTCGACATCGTCAAAGCCGCGCAACAGATCGAAGGCGCTGGTGCCGGAAATCGAGTCGTGATTTGGGGCCGTTCCCAGGGCGGACACGGAGCGCTCTTCGCGGGCGAGATCGCGCCGAGTTGGACGCCAGCGATGGAGGTGTTGGGCGTGATCAGCGCAGCGCCTGCCAGCGAGTTTCAGGGGATCATCACATCCGGCGCGTTCATCCCCGGCGCGAGAGGCTTCATTTGGCAACTCAGCGTTGGGCTCGAGGCCGCGTATGCGGAGCTGTCGATCGACGACATCTATACCGACGAGGCGCTCGACTCGCTCGACACGCTGCTTGAAGAGGAGGCATGCGGCGCCGAGGTCGGAGAGGTCGCGGCGACCTTCGAAGGCGCCGGTTTCGCGACGAGTCCACTCGAGCTCGAAGACTGGGTCGCACGCCTCGATGAGAACTCGCCAGGCAACGTGCGGACCGAGGTCCCGATCTTGTTGATCCAGGGCCAGGCCGACATGGTGGTCCCGATCTTGTTGACGAATGTCCTGTACGGCCGCCTTTGCGACATCGGGAACGAGACGGACTACCGCGTCTTCGAGGGGTATGGACACGACGACTCCACTCGAAAGAACATGCCCCTCATGCTCCAGTGGACAGCTGACCGTTTCGCAGGGCTGCCCGCCGCTACGTCCTGCGAGTAGGCTCGAACACGATGCCGCGTTGCCTCGCGTGTTCGAGCGCTTCGGCACGGGGCTGCTGATAGTGGGTCGAGCCGATGTATGCGAATAGCCGCTCGCTCGCCGGGATGACGATGTCTTCGGGGATCCATTCTACCGGCTCTCCGTCGGACCAGCAGACCTCGCCGCGTTCCATCTTCCAAGCCGCCTCGGATAGATCGAGCGGCGCCAGTACTTCGCGTATCGCCTCGAAGCGTCCCTGGATTTCGGGGTCGAGAAAGAACGACTGGCCGCCGCCAATGAAGGCGATGTGATAGCGGGATGGGTGGTGCGCCAGACCGTCGAGTTCTAGGCGTTGCGCGCCTTGAAAAAGCATGTGCATCACCCGCTCGCCGACACCCAGCCCTGGGTGGTCCTGTCCGGGCCACTGTGGTTGACGCAGCGAGAAGCTCTCCGTCGGGTTCTGAAGCATCATCCATTCGAGGTAGAGGAATCGGAGCTCATCAGGGGGCTCGAGTCCTTCGGGCGCTGGGCGCGCTACTCGTCGAATGACTTGGTCGACCAGCAGATATCGCTCCCCGGCCTTTTTCGCGTGCAGCGTCAGGTGTTGTCGCTCCGGGTCGCTCGGGTCGACCGCCAGCTCTAGTTCGGTGAAGCCTTGCTGCCGAAGCGCGTCGGACACCCCGTACTTCTCGAGCGCAAACTCGATGCCGTGACGGGAGTAGTAATCGAGGAGCCTCGTCGATTGGTATTGGGGCCCGCTCAAATCCCCCAGCAAGTCCGCCTCGGTCAACACCCACTCTCCGCTCGGGCGCTGCAGTTCCTGAGGATCGAGCTCTTGGGCGATCTGCGCGTACTGCTCGAAGATGCTCGTGGTAGGCTCTTCCTTGATCTGTGCGTCGTCGATCAAGAGCCAACGAATGAAATCGGTCGATGCGCCCCACGCGTGGTCGCTATAGCCGCCGCCCAGCGTGACGACGACGGGACAAGCGCGCGCGCGAGCCTGCTCGATCACGAACCGATCACGGTCGAGGACCCCTTGGCGCGAGAGGCTGAACTCGCCGAGCCGATCACCTTTCAACACGTCGTTGCCCGCCAGGTAGAATATGAGACCGGCATCGATCGCGTCGAGAGACGGTGGAAGTGAATCGCGAAGCGCGCCGAGATAGCCCTCGTCGTCGGTCTTCGAGGGCAGAAGCAGTTGCTTGTCCCTCGCTGCCTCGACGTGGCTCCAGACCGATCCGTGGATCGAGTAGGTGAAGACGGTCTCGTCTGCTTCGAAGGTGACGATGTTGCCGTTGCCCTGGTGGTAGTCCAGGTCGACAATCGCGATGGGAGCGTCGAATCCATCCGCTCGCAGGACCGCGATTGCCACTGCGATGTCGTTGTAGACGCAGAACCCCGCCCCAGCTTCAGGTTCGGCGTGGTGAAATCCGCCGCCGATGTTGAAGGCGACGCGTTTCGAGTCCGCAATGGCCCACCGCGCGGCTTCGACGGTGCCACCTACCTGCCGCCGCTGCGCGACCAACAGAGGGTCCACGTCGATGTCGTGCGCTTCGAGACCGAAGATCCGTCCCAGGTACTCAGGGTGCGCGGTTTTATCGAGGTAGGTGTCTGCATGCGCCCTCGAGAGATCGGCGAGCGCGATCAACGGCGCCGGCCTCACGTGGTGGGGACGCAGAAGTCCCTCCGCTCCGAGCGAACCGAGGATCTTTTCCCCGCGCGCGACTTCGATCCCGGGCACGCGTGCCGTCTTGGCGAGCGCCTCGGCGGTGTACTTCGGGTGGTACCAGAGGCCAACCTCGTCTCTGAGCCTGCGATGTGCCTTCCGGCGCTGGATCCAAGTGGCCATCGTGCCTAGACCGAAATCGATCCCTTGCGAAAGTCAGTGCTCGCGATGTGGACGTTGATCACCACGGGCCTCCCGGAAGCCGCGAGCGATTTGGCCTCGTCTAGCGTGGCATCGATCTTTGAGGGGTCGTCGAGAAGCAGGCCGACGGCGCCATAGCCTTGTCCCACTTCATGATACGCGGTGCGCTTCAGCACCGTGCCGACGTCCGTGCCGAGCATCGGCACCTGCTCACGGGCGATCTGGGACCAGGATCCGTCGGTGCCAATCACAGCGATCGGTGCCAGACCGTGCCGAACGCAGGTGTCCATCTCAGCCAAGCTGTAGGCGCAAGAACCGTCGCCATAGATCAGCCAGACCTCCTTGTTCGGTCGAACGAGCGATGCGCCGACGGCGAAGCCACCGCCCACGCCGAGTGTTCCAAAGACCCCTGGGTCGAGCCAAGAGAGTGGCTGACGCGGTCGCAGGATGTAGGACGCCGTGGCGACGAAATCGCCGCCGTCGACCACGAGCACGGCGTCGTCCGCCATCTTTTCTTCGATCCGCTGGAACAACTGTAGGGGGTTGACCAGGTCGGTTGGAGCTTTCGCTTGCTCATTGATCTCATCGTCGCGCTCAAGCTCCCGCGCGCGGAGCGTATCGAACCATCGGCTCCAAGGACCGAGGCCGCCGCCCACCCCATCTGCGAGCTTTCTCAGGAACTCCCCGCCGTGCATGTGGACCGGAATCTCTGGGCGGCGGTTCTTGCGCATCTCGCTGGAACTGAGGTTGGCTGCCACGAGGGTCGCGCGACTGGAAATGCTTCGCCCATAGCCCATGCGAAAATCGAACGGGAAGCCAGCGACGATCACCACGTCGGCTTCCTTGAGGGCAGCGGTTCGCTTGTGGCGAAACTGAATGTCGCTGCGTCGACCGAGTAATCCTCGTGCCATGCCTCCAAGCCATGTCGGGACGCCCAACGCGCGGACCGCATCTGCGATGGGAGTCGCATCGCGGCAGTTGACTAGCGCTTGACTCCCGATGACGAGGGCAGGGCGCTCAGCGTCACGGAGGAGCGACACGACCTTGTCGACGTGGGGGCTCTTGCTGCTCGGCTTTGGCGGGAGAGAGTCGCGCATCGGTGGGACGATGCTCACGTGGGGCTGGTGAAACTGTCGGTACAAATGGCCCCGCATGTAGAGTTCGAGCGCCTTTGAGCCTAGGTTCTTGCCGTCCTTGACCCCGCTCTCTTTCATGAACATCTCCCGAACCATCTCTTCGGGGTAGAGCACATCGATCGGCACCTCGATGAACACGGGGCCCGGGACCCCATCCTGCGCGAGATCTAACGCCTTCTCGACGGTCGGCTGGATGCTATTGACCTTCTTGATCGAGACGGCCCACTTGGTGATGGATTCCATGACCGAGATTTGGTCGATGTCCTGAAGCGCGCCCCGGCCTTTGAGCAATGTGGCCGCTGCTCCACCGAAAATCAGCAATGGCGACTGTGCCAACTGCGCGTTCTTCACCGCCGTGATTGTGTTGGTCACGCCAGGCCCGGCGGTCACTGCGGCGACGCCGGGAACCCCAGTCATGCGCGCCACCGCATCTGCCGCGAACACGGCGCTCACTTCGTCTCGCACGTCCACCACCTTGATGCCATTGGCCTCCGCGCCGACGAGGATGGGTGAAATGTGCCCTCCGCAGAGAGCGAACAATTGCTTCACGCCCCTCGAGGCGAGGACCCGTGCGATAATCGCGCCGCCGTCTTCTGACATTATTTGCTCCCAACTCCGTCGAGCACGTGTCGCTCGAGCACGAAACAGGTAAACGTACCTTCGAACACCTTGTCGGAATTCACGGTGGCCTCAACGCGCACTTCGCGCTTCCTGCCCTTTGAGGTCATCGTCCGGGCGGTCGCCACGACATGGTCTCCGCCTCGAACAGGCTTGAGGAAGCGGGTCTGCGCCGCGCCCAGCACCACGTTGGGGTCGTTGACGGCTAGCATCGCCGCATAGTCGGCTAGGCTGAAGACGAAACCGCCGTGAACGAGCCCGTGGGCATCGACGATCATCGGGTCGATGGTCTCGAGGCTCACCCGCGCAGACCCCTCGCTCAACTCTTCGAGGCTGCCGCAAAACCGGGGATCCGCATCGAGGTGGGTCTTGGCCTCCATGGCCGGGCACGATTACACGAGCCGGAGGTCGAGAAAAGCAGGCTCCCACCCGTCGAGGCCCTTTATCGCTTGCCGTATCGGCGTTCGGGTGTCTAATAGATGGCCGAAACACGGTGAGACGGAGGGTCATGTGAACGAGCTTGCGCGTTACCTCATGGAAAACGCATACATCGATTTCCAGGGCGGAATCACGATTGAGGAAGTCCGAAAGTTCCTACGCGACGAGGACAGCCGCGAGTCGAGGGCCCTCCTATCACGGCTGATCGAGGCCAACGGAATGGACGACTTGATGGTGACCATTGCCGACTGTCTGAAGGAACACATCCGAACGGGAATCAATGAGGACATCGTTCGGGCTCAACTCTCCAGCTACAGCGATTCGTAGCGCCACGGCGTCACCCAGAATCTCTGCTAGGATCGGCTTCCCTATGCGCTGGATGGTACTGTGCGTTTTGTTCGCTTTCGCGTTGCTCGGTTGCGAGCGATCCACGGGGGCGGATAGCGGCCGGAAAGAGGGCTCGTCGGCGGTGAAGCCCGCGACCGGGGCCTCCAAGGAACCGGTTCGAAGTCTGCCTCAGGTGGATACGAGCGCGCTCGATGAGTTCGGCGAAGGTATCTGGATCGACATGGTCAACGAGCTCCTTTCGCCATGCGGGGAGCCGGTGAGCGTCGCTCGATGCGTTTCGGAAGGCAAGAAGTGCAAGCGCTGCGTGCCCGCGGCGCGGTTCGTGCTGCGGCTGGTCGATGACGGCTACTCGCGGGACGAGATCCGAGACATCTACCGCGTGCGATACGGCGACGACACCAAGGTGGATAAGCTCACTTCTCATGACTCGCCGCTCCGCGGCTCTCCGATGGCCCCGGTGACCATCTACGAGTTCAGTGATTTTCAGTGCCCCCATTGCAAGATGGCGGCTCCGCTGATCAAACAGATCGTCGAGAAATCGAACGGCAAGGTGAAGCTGATCTTCAAGCAATACCCGTTGCCCATGCATCCTAAGGCACGTGAAGCGTCGAAGGCCACCATCGCAGCGGACAAACAAGGGAAGTTCTGGGAGATGCACGACCTGCTCTTCGAGAATCAAGACAGCCTGCAGACGGCCAATCTCGACGACTACGCCAAGAAGATCGGACTCGACATGAAGCGCTTCAAAGCCGACATGCAGTCCAAAGACACCGACAAGAAGATCGCAGCCGACCTTGCAGAGGGCAAAGTGGTGGGCGTCGACTCGACCCCATCGATTTTCGTGAACGATCGGCGCTTCGTGTTTCCGCCGGATCAGCTCGGCGCCTACGTCCGCGAAGAGCTCGACCAGTGAAGCTCGGGCGTACGCTTGGGGGGCTCGCCCTCATCTTCATCGTTGCGTCGACGGCCCGTGCACTTGCACCCGGCGATGCGCCACCCGCCATCGACATGCCCGATCAATCGGGAAACGAAGTCGACTTGGGCGAACTCAAGGGGAAGGTCGTGCTGGTCGACTTCTGGGCATCGTGGTGCGGGCCGTGCCGAGAAGAGATGCCGGTGCTCGAGGCCCTGCATAAGAAGTACGCCAAGGACGGTCTGGTCATCGTCGGTGTCAACATCGACAACAACCCGAAGAAGATGAACAACTTCTTGAAGGGCACACCCGCGAGTTTTCGTGTCGTGCACGACCGAAAGCTCGCCGTCGCATCGAAGTACGAGCCCGCCACGATGCCGTCATCCTACTTCATCGGGAGAGACGGCAAGATCCGCTACGTCCACGAAGGCTTCCGCAAAAAAGACGCCGCCGACCTAGAACACCGCATCCAAACCCTCCTAGCCGAATAAAGGGGACAGTCCCCTTTTCTAGCGGATTTGGCGGATGGCGGGGGCGTTGGGGATGGACGCGCCTCGGGCGACGAACGCGCTCAACTGTTGGGTGACGTAGTCGACGACTTCACAGTCGGCTTCGCTGAACATGTCGCCGGCTACCCCGTTGGCGAGCTGCAGTACGCCGAACATGCGGCCGCGATGGACTAGCGGCCTGTACAGAAGACTTCGGACGTCGAGGCCCGGGACCCCGTCGATGTTCTCGTCGTAGCGGGGATCGGCGGCGGCATCGGCCAGGACGAGGACCGCGTGCTCCGCGAGACTACTGGCGGCGGCGAGGAGTCCTGAGGCCGAGGGAAGGGCCTGGCCTTGCCGCGTCCGAGCGCCCGTTCCCCGCGCGGCCACCACCCTGAACTCGTCGGTATTGATGTCTAGCAGAAACGCGGCGGTCGCCTCCGAGGGGACCAGCTCTTCGAGGAGATGCACCGCGAACTCGAGTGCCTCAGCGCGATTCTTCAGGAACAACAGGTCGTGGCACGCCTCGAACGCGACTGCCAGACGATCCTCCGTCGGAGGGGCGGGTACGCTACTGATTCGCGGCGCTTCGGAGTTGCGAGTTTCATCTTCGAGCGGGAACTCGATCTCGATGCTCTTGTTCCAGTCCTTCCACTCGATGCGCACGACCGGGGCATGCTCTGGGCTGCGCTGCCAGATATGATCGAACAACTCGATCCGGATGAACTTGGCCCCGCGCTCCTTGCTGAGCTCGTCCTGGACGCGACGAAGCAGTTTGGTCGCGAGTTTTTCACCCGTTCCGGCCTGCAGTGGAACGGGCACCGCGTACATGCGCTCGCGAAAATGAATCGGGCTCGATCCCGTTGGCTTCTCATCTCTCGACGCCAACAAGATGAGTTTGTTCTCGACCGTGGCTGGGGGCGGACTAGTCGGTCGTGGGGCGCTCGAACGACGCTCTCGGACCGCAGCTGGTGAAGGCGGCGGAGTCGGGTGCAGTTTCTTTCCGTTGGTCGCCGGACGCGGTGCTCGCGCCGACGCCAAGGGCGATACGGCTGGCATCTCGGGCCGGCTCGGCACGGGCCTCTTTGTACCCGGAGGTGCGACCGGTGCGGGTGCGTCCGTAGGGACGAGCTGATATCGCCGACGCTCCCGAGCGTCTTGAACCGTCACCGTCCCATTGGGATTCACGTTGCAGCTTGCACCCGCCGGCACGCCCCCGGATTCACCGATTTTCCCGCGACCTGCTTGCAGGGCGCCCGGCCACGTCGGCGCCTCGACGGTTCCCAAGAACAGCGGGTCCGACGCACCGAATCGGCTGATTTCGACTTTCCAATACTTCGTAGCCACGTGTTCCCGGTGCTGCCTACGGCCATGATAACCGGTATCCCGTCCGAAGTCGCTTCTCCGGCTGGCACCGCTCTGGCGCCCGTTGTAGGAACGGGCGGTGTGGATTCTGGTCATCGGCCGCGAAGGCATCGAAGAGCGGGAAGAGAGCGCAGTGGCGTGCCTTCACGAACTCGGTTGCAGCGTGCAGACCGCCACCCTTTGGGATCGGTTGGACACTGAGGAATTGGTGAGCGATCCACCTGCTGTCATCGTCATCGAGGCTGGTGATGAAGCCGACGCCGGACGAGCTGCCCTGCTTCGGGTACGGGCGGCAGAGCCACTGCGAGAGGTGCCGGTTCTGATCGGGGTCACACTGAACGCCCTTTCGCGTCTCGACCCGGGCGATGGTTTCGATGACTTCGCCCTGATGCCGTACGTGCCTCCGGAACTCTACATGCGCATTCGCCGTGTCGAATGGAGTCGGAGTGAGTTCGCTCACCAGGAGCGAATCAAGATGGGGCCGCTGTGCATCGACCTCGCGGCCCACGAAGTCACGATCGATGGTGGGCCGCGGCAGCTGACCCATCAGGAGTTCGCTCTGCTCAGCTTCCTTTGTCAGAACCGCGGGCGGGTATTCTCACGACGTCAGCTTCTCGAACGAGTCTGGGGCGTCGATTACTACGGCAGCAGTCGTACCGTCGACATTCACGTTCGGCGCCTTCGCATGAAGCTCGGCCACACCGTGAACAATCTAGAGACGGTCCGCGGTGTAGGCTACAAGATGAAGGAGCCGTGATGATTCCGCCGCTCGCGATTTCGGCAGGTGATCCGGCGGGCGTCGGCCCTGCGGTGACCGCGGCGGCGTTGACCCGGTGTCTGGGCAACGATCGCGCCTTGGTGTACGGCGACGCGGGCTGGATGGAGCGGGCGCTTCAACGCTATGGCTTCGAGCCTTTCAAACGAATCGATGCGAGCGCGGCGGGGACGCTAGCGGCGGGCGAGGTAGGTCTAGTTCACGTCGCGGATTGGCCCATCACTATGGTGCAGGCGCGGGCGCCGACCATCGCCGGAGGCGGAGTTCAACGCGAAGCGCTCGACGCCGCATGTGATGCAGCGATCGCGGGCATCGCTCGAGCCATCGTCACGGGTCCCGTGAGCAAGGAAGCGGTGAGTCTCTCCGGTGTGTCGTTCCGCGGCCAAACCGAACATCTCGCCAGGCGTGCGGGGGTTCATGTCGAGAACGTGACGATGATGTTCCTCGGCCCACGGCTGAAGGTGGCTCTAGTTGCGACGCACTGGGCGATCAAGCGCGTTCCCTCGACCGTGACGCGCGAACACATCGAGAGAACGGTTCGACACTTGACCGATGCACTCTCGCGATGGATGCCCGAGGCGAAACCTCTGCAGCTTCAGGTTACCGGACTCAATCCGCATGCCGGCGAGGGCGGCCTGCTGGGAACTGAAGAGGAGACCATCATCGGTCCCACGCTCGAGGACCTCCGCGAGCAGGCGCCGTATTCGACGGGCGAAGTGGAGCTCGTCGGGCCTACGCCCGCAGAGGCTGCGTTTCGCTACGCCGCCGACGGACGTGCCCACGGAGTCGTGGCGATGTTTCACGATCAGGCCACGATCCCGTCCAAGTTGCTGGATTGGGGAGAGGCGGTGAACGTGACATGGGGCCTGCCATTCGTCCGAACCAGCGTCGACCACGGTGTTGCGTATGACGCAGCAGCGGCAGGCACTGCCTCCGAGAGTGGCATGATCGCCGCGATCCGTGCCGCACAACGCCTCGCCGGCGGGAACCAGGAATGACGGCGGACATCGTCATTCGAGGAGCCCGCGAGCACAACTTGAAGAACGTGACGGTGAGCTTCCCAAGGGGAAGGCTCAGCGTATGCACCGGGCCCAGCGGGAGCGGGAAGTCGAGCCTTGTATTCGATACGTTGTACGCGGAGGGACAGCGTCGCTACGTCGAGTCCTTGAGTGGTCATGCACGTCGTGTGTTGACCAAACTGAGGCGACCCGACGTCGACGTCATCGAGGGATTGTGCCCCGCGATCGCGGTTCGCGAGCACGCGCCGTCTCGTAATCCCCGTTCGACCGTTGGCACGTTGACCGAAATCAACGACTACTTGCGGGTGCTTTTCGCGACGGTGGGTGAGGTGCATTGCCCTGTGTGCGGTGAGCGATTGTTCGCGCACTCCGTGGCCCAAGTGGTGCAAGACACGCTGCGCCTCCCCGAAGGCGTTCGGTTCTCGGTTCTAGCTCCCGTGGTGCATGCCGGCGCCGATATCCCGAAGGGGATCGTCGCCGATTTGCGAGGAAAAGGCTTCGTTCGCTTGCGAGTCAACGATGCCGCGTTCGATCTCGCGGACGTTGGGGCGCTTCCGGCGGGCGCGTCCGTCGACGTCGTGATCGATCGCCTGTCGGTTCGCGAAGGCATCAGCTCGCGTCTCGCTGAAGCCGTCGAGCTCGCCTACCAATTGAGTGACGGCATCGTCGAACTGCGCGAGCAAGAAGGCGAGCGTCGCCGATTCTCGGAAGGCTACGTGTGCTTCGAACGCCACGCTTCGATTCCCAAGATCAGTCCCCAGTTGTTTTCCTTCAATACGCCGCTCGGCGCCTGCCTGACTTGCGATGGGCTCGGGCGCACCCGCCGTTTCACAGCCGAGCTGGCGGTGGCGGACCCGAGCCTTCCCATTCGGCGCGGCGCTGTGACCGCCTGGGGGAAGCCGAACTTGGCGTACTCCCGCGCGATGTTGGAGAGAATCGGCGCGGCCGGTGTGGACCTGGATGTGCCCTTCGAGAAGCTTCTGGCGAAGCAGCGTCGTGTGGCGCTCGATGGTGGTGGCGGATTCGAAGGGATCCTTCCCGGGCTCGAGCGGCGCGCACAGGACTACGCGCGACGCAAGCTCGCCGAAGGTGGGGACGAAGAACGTGTGCTCGAGTTTCTCGATGAGGAGCTCGGGCAGTTCGCTCGAATGGAAACCTGCTCGGATTGTGGGGGCTCGCGCCTCAATCAGAACGCGCGTTCGGTCCGGATCGACGGGCAGGCGATCAACGATGTGAGCGCGCTGGATCTGGCTGCCCTCGAGGGGTGGCTTGAGGACGCGCGAGTGTCCGAGCCGCGCGAGGCCGCCGTGCGCCCATTGCTTCAGTCGATTCGAGATCGTTTGGCATTTCTTCAGAATGTGGGGCTCGGGTATCTGAGCCTCGACCGTGGCGCGGGAACGATGTCGGCAGGAGAGTCGCAGCGGGTTCACTTGGCGACGCAGCTGGGTGCGCGTCTGTCCGGCGTGCTCTACGTGCTCGATGAGCCGACGGCGGGCCTTCACCCATCGGATGCGGCGCAACTGTTGAACACCCTCGATGCGCTCCGCGACCTCGGCAACACCTTGGTGGTCGTGGAACACGACGAGCAGGTGATGCGGGCTGCCGACCATATGGTCGAGATGGGACCGGGCGCGGGTGAGCATGGCGGAACGGTGGTCGCCGAGGGCGACATCGAGACGTTCCTAGTCAACGAGGAGTCACTGACCGGGGCCTATCTATCAGGGCGGAAGAGTGTCGGAGCCCCGGGAGAGCGCAGGGTCGGAGTCGGGTCGCTCGGCATCCACGTCGAGGCGCTCCACAATCTGCGCGACGTCCAGGTCGAGTTTCCCCTGAAGGCGCTCTGCTGCGTCACCGGTGTGAGCGGCAGCGGCAAGAGCTCGCTCATCGTCGACGCGCTCCTTCCCGCGGTTCGGGAGAAGCTTGGCCTAGTGGCGGAAGTACCGCCGGGGGTCGCCGTGGAAGGGGGACAGGGCCT
>CAYZDM010000035.1:0-12267 GCA_964476875.1 uncultured Sandaracinaceae bacterium
TAGGCCCCGTACACCAGCGTCGCCGGTCCGAAAGCGCCTCCGAGCGCCACGCCGCTCGCGGTGTTGCACGCGACCACCAGGAGCTTGATGTCGGACGAGAGCAGCCGCTCGGCGCAGCCGATCGCGTATTTGACGACGGTCCCCGCGCTGCGTGTTCCGTACGGAACCCTCGCCGTGTCGCCGAGATACACCAAGTCTTCGGCGGGAAAAGCCGCGCGGATGGCGCGGGCCACCGTAAGGCCGCCCAAGCCCGAGTCGAAGATTCCAATCGGCTTTTCCACGTGCCCCGTGTGAGGCAAGGTTACACACCCACCCCGAAAGAGCCACCAGCAGACCTGTCTCTGGTAGGCTGGAAACGCATGCCTGCACTGGCACTAATTTCGAAAGATTCGAACCTATACGAGGAGCTCGTGGAGACGCTCAAAGGGTCCATGTGGTCGGTCGAGTGGCTCGGGCAGCAGGCGGTGCATGGCAACCCGGTTTCGCAGGAGGTCGTGGTGCTCGACGCCGCTCATCCTGAAGCCGGCGCATGGGGACCTCCGCGAAGAAACCCGGTGCTGCTCATCACGCAGACGGCCGAGACCACGGCCTCGACCGATCTCGCCGACGACATCGTCTTCCGACCGATTCGCCAAGAAGAACTGCTGTTCCGGCTGGAGCGGCTTCGAGCGGGGACACCGCTCCGCGACTTACGACGTCAGTACGCCAAAACGTTTGCCTCGATGGCACCTGGAATCGTCGTCGTTGGCCCGAACCTAGAAATGGTGTTCGCGAACAAACGCTCGTACGAGATCGTCGGTCACCGTGAGGAGACGATCTCTGCGGACGACATAGGCCAAGTCCTGTCGGGCGACGATCTCCGTCGGGTGCGGGAAGTCCTGTCCCAAGGCCAACACCCGCGCGGCATGGACATCGAGCTCGTTCGGCGAGACGGTACGAAGATCATCTGTAGTGCCTCCTTCGCCCCGTTGATCGGCGCGGAGAACCACACAGTCATCTCGTTCGAAGATGTCACTGAGCTCCGCAAGACGGAGAGAGAACTGATCAAGACGATGGAGTTCTTGGAGTCGTTGATCGAGGCGAGTGTCGATGCGATCATCGCGACGGACATGGAACAACGAGTGGTCCTGTTCAATCCCAGCGCAGAGCGAATCTCCGGCCGGCACGTGGCGGATGTACTCGGTAGCCTTAAGCTCGAAGACCTCCTTGGGCGGTCTTCCGCCGAACTCGTCATGCAACGCTTGCTTGCTCCCGATCACGGCGGACAAGGACGACTCGAGCCTACGATGCTCGAACTCATCGATCTCCACGGCGCGCCCGTGCCCGTGCAACTGTCTGCCTCTCTGATCTACGAGCACGAAGAACCATCCGCGATCGTCCTGCTTTTCGCTGACTTACGGGACCGACTCCGTGTGGAAGAACGTCTGGCCGACGCGCAAAAGAAACTGGCGTTCACTGAGAAGCAGGGCGTCCTGGCCGAATTGGCGGGCACCGCGGCACACGAGCTCAATCAGCCGCTCACCAGCATGATGGCGTATGCCGAACTCCTCCTCCGGCAGTCCGAACCCGACTCGGCCAGCGGGAAGGCAGCTCGTGTGTTGATCCGCGAAGCGGAGCGAATGGCGGAGATCGTTCGCAAGATCGGCAAGATCACGCGATACGAAACCACTTCGTACGTGGGGCATCAGAAGATATTCGACCTCGATCGCGCGGCGGACGCGTCGGGTGAGCCTGGAGCCAAAGGCTGAGCGATGGACGATTCCGCGCACAGAAAACCTCCCGCAAGGCGCACCCTGGAACCACGGGTGTCCTCGGTGAACTCGATCATATCGCCTCGACGCGGGACACGCAGTGGCGACACCCTTTCGCAAATTCTCGAATCCCTAAACCAGGCTCAACGAGAGACGACTGCGTTCGCGACCGACGAGGGGATTCTGCGCTCGTATGTGCACGCCCTCGAACGTCTCTATCCGAAGACCCGTTTCGCGATGAGGCTTTCGGCGCCCGCCGTCGAAGTTACGCCCCGCGCGCAGGCTGCGACGCACCGTATTCGAGCAGAGGCGATGGACAAAGTCTCGATCACCGAAGCTGGCCTGCTTCGGGCGGGCTTCGAACCACAAACGAAGCCGCCCAACGGCATCGAGGTGAACCGCACGTACGAGCCCATCCTCCTGGCGGGCCCGGGTGAAGAACCACTCCCGGAGGATGGCTTTGATGCACCACTTGCGAGAGCGGGCGAACTGTTCGGCGTATTGCACGCCGAGTTCGATCGAGGGGCACCGCTCCCATCGCGTCTCGAAGACGCCGTGTTGATGACGGCGACCCAGGCGAGCGCCGCGATCGAGAACGTAAGGCTACGTCGAGAATCCCTCCACCTCCGGGACTATCTTGAGAAATTGCTGGAGCACGCGAACATCCCCGTCCTGGTGATCGGCCGCGACCGCGGAATTCGCGTCGTCAGCGGCGCGTTCGGTCGAATCACCGGCCTAGATCGAACGGACCTCATTGCCAAAGACGTGCTGACGTTGGCGGGGCCGAGCGAACGGGTGCGTGTGTTGTCTGCCTTCGTGAACGCCCTTCGCGGTCGTGAGGTCGCGCCATTCGAGCTTCGGTTGCCGAAGGCCGGTGGGGGCAACGCGCGCCTGCAATTCACCCTCGCACCGATTCTCGATTCAGAAGGTTCGGTCGCCGGCGTCATCGCGATCGGGCAGGACCGGACGGAGGTGCGCGAGCTCGAGGGCCAAGTCATTCACGCCGAGAAGCTAGCCACACTCGGGCAGCTCGCTGCGGGCATCGTCCACGAGATCAACAACCCGTTGACCAGCATCTCGGTCTATGGCGAGTACCTTCTGAGCAAACTGTCGCGGAGCGGTGCCGAGCACGCTGACCTAAAGCGAGTCGAGCGCATCCTTCGAAGCTCCGATCGGATCATGTCGTTCACTCGGAACTTGCTCACCTACGCGCGCCCGTCGAAGGAGGAAGCGCAGCCGCTGGCGCTGAACGACGTCCTTCGGGAAGCCGTCGCGTTTTGTGAGCACGTCATCCGCGAAGCCGAGATCCAGGTGGACTTGGACTACGGCGAAAACCTTCCCGAAGTCATCGCGGTCCGCGGACAGCTTCACCAGGTCTTCGTCAACCTCATCACCAACGCGTGCAACGCCGCGCCCGAGGAGGGCGGACGCCTGCGACTGTCTACCCGCCCGCAGGGTCACGACCGCATTCACGTCGAAGTTCACGACAACGGAGTCGGGATTCCCGCTGATCAGCTCGACCGTGTCTTCGAACCCTTCTTCTCGACTCGGCGAAAAGGGACCGGAACGGGTCTCGGCCTTTCGATCGTCAAGAACATCATCGAGGCCCATCGCGGCTCCATCGAGATCGTGAGCGACCCCGGCAGTGGGACGAGCGTCTTGATCACCCTGCCCTGCGCCACCGACTAGGCGGCTGTAATCACAAGTGTTTTTCGCTTTTTCCGGTAGCTGCGACCGGCGCCATGGAATCAAGACGCCCCTTCGGAGGTTAGGGGAACAAAGGGAGATATGTTCATGATCCGCACCACGCTTCGGCAACCAGGGTTCATCGCGCTAGGGGTTGCCATCGCGATCACTACGCTCGGCACAGCAACCGCGTCGCCAAGAAAGGTCGCCGTCGACGAAGACGCCCTGTCACGGGCCCTCGCGTTCGAAACGGCGCTGACCGACGTCGCCGAGTCCGTTTCGCCTTCGGTGGTAAGCATCCAGGTCGAAGTGACGAAGCCGCAGCACGAGGGCCTACCCTTCTTCTTCGGGGGCCAAGGTCGCGGCGGAATTGTCCGCGGGGGTGGCTCAGGGGTCATTTTGCGTTCCGACGGCTACGTCTTGACGAACAACCACGTCGTCCACCAAGCGAGTCGAATCGAAGTTAAACTCAAGAACGGGAAGAGCTTCCCCGCAAAACTCGTCGGCGCGGACGCAGCGTCGGACCTTGCCATGCTGAAGATCGAGGCCAAGAACCTTCCCCAAGCGGAGTTCGCTTCATCGGAGAAGGCGCGCGTCGGACAGTTCGTCATCGCGATCGGGTCGCCGTTCGGCCTCGACTACACGGTGACGACGGGGGTCCTCAGTGCGAAGGGTCGAGGCGGCATCGGTGCGAACGAAATCGAAGACTATCTGCAGACCGACGCCAGCATCAATCCTGGCAACTCTGGGGGTCCTCTCGTGAATCTTCACGGACGCGTGCTCGGCATCAACACGATGATCATCGGCCGCGGATCCGGGATTGGGTTCGCGATCCCCTCCGAAATCGCTCAGCGCGTGGCGCGACAGCTCATCGAGAACGGCGCGGTCAAGCGCGCCTGGCTCGGCGTCTCTTTTCAGGAGATCACGCCGGAGCTGGCCGCCCACTTCGGCGGAAGTTTCGAGGGTGGAGCGCTGATCAATGCCGTGGTTCCCGATGGTCCGGCTGACAAAGCGGGCCTGCAAGCGGGCGATGTCATCACCGAGATTGACGGCCAGAAGATTCAGGAAGGGCCCGACCTTCTGCGCACGGTCTTGCGACACGGCGTCGGCGAACGCCTCAACCTCGAGGTGCGTCGTGCCGACAAGACGAAACGGATCACGCTCGTGACAGGCGAGCGACCCAGCGCGGACGGCGCACGGTCCCAGAAACAAGGCGTCGTCGACGACAGCATGCTCGGCCTCTCACTCGAAGCCCTGACGCCAAGATTGCGCGAACGCTTTCGATACGAGGGCGACGGTCAGGTATTCGTCCGAGGCGTGACGCCGGGTTCGGACGCCGATCGGGCCGGGCTTCGTCCAGGAGACATCATCCTGCAGGCAGATCGGCAGCCAATCCGGTCGATCGCGGACGTTCGTGCCGCGCTCGAGGACGGGAAGGCGCTGCTCTACATCGAGCGTGAATCACGGCGCTTCTTTCAGCCGATCACCAAGTCCGAGTAGGCCGGAGGACCCGCCCGGCGCCGCTATCGAGCAATCGTAATCTCGATGGCGGGGCCGCGTGCCTCGACTCGATAGGTCGGCTGCCGACCTGCGACGAAGCGCAGCGTGAGCTCCGAGAAGTCGCCGCGATTCAGAATGCTCGCGTGCTCTACGTCGGGATGCGCTGATGCTATCGGGCCCGCCTGGGAAAGCGACAGGCTACCGGGAATCGTCACCGAGAAGCCATCCGCCTCGACGAGCCCGTCCATCTCGAGCACCGGGTTGCTCATTCGCAACACGTACTTCTCGCCACCGGGCACCGAGTCCGCTCCGAGCACGGTCCCGTGCACCTTCTCGGGAGGCAACGGGACGCCCTGGGGCTCGTAACCTTGGGCCGCGCCGGCAGCAGCGGCGACCTGTGCCGCTGGCTCTGGCTGAGTTTCTGCGCCTCTGGTCGCCTCGTCCGGTGAGTCCAAAGCGGCCCCCGTCGCGTCGGACTCATTCGCAGTCGCCGCTTCGCGGCTCCCCGATGCAGCCCAAAGGTAGATCCCCCACCCCGCAGCCACGATGCCGCAGATCATGGCCGCTAGGGCCAGGTAGCGACGTCCGCTGGGGCGTGTGTTCTTGAGGTGAGCGCGCGCGGCTTCGCTCCGCGGAACCTGCTTGCGACGCGGCTTCTCGTCCAACTGCGAGCGAAGCGCCCCAATGAAGCGGACGATCAGCGCGGCGAGTTCCTTCACCCAGGTCGCGATGCCAGGCAACACGCCGCCCGTTACGGCAGTTCGAGCACCATCCACGGTACTCGCCAACTTGTCGCCGGCAGATCTCGCATACGCGCGAAGCCGCTCAGAGGCCGCCTCCGCCTGCGAGGTTTCAGCCTCGGGGTCGTAGCGAACGATCCGAGGCGTGTCGTGCATCCGTTTTTCGATGTCCGAGGGGCTTGCCTGCACGGCGGTAGGCGCTTCGTCGGGTATCGTGTCCCGATCGAGCTGATCGGTGGCGGGCGACTCCCCGGCGTCATCGACCTCGTAACCGATGCTCAGCACCAGTTTCGGGGTCGCTTCATCCATCTTCAGCTCGACGGCGTCGAGGTGACCCCGACGGCCGCTGCCTTCGTTCATGACCGCGCTCCCGATCGCCAAAAACGGGAGGGGCTGTTCGACGCGGAGCTCTGCGTCGCTGTCCGATTGAACCTCCGCTACGATGGAAGAGTTCACCCCGTCGAGCAGCAACCGGACAGTTGGGGCCTTCGCGGTCGTCCGACCCCAGCGCTGGATCAGTGCTTCGATCCGGGTCTGGTCGCCGTCCGAAAGATGTGTGAAGCGGATACCGAACTCGCCGACGTGAGGACCACTCTCATGCGCCCACACGACCCTGCCGATCATCTCGATCGCTTCACCCCCGGTGGGGTTGTCCAGCTGACAGCGAAGGGTGGATCCGACATCGGGAAGCACCGAGGCCCGCATGGAGAGCCCACCCGAGCCGACGTTGATGCCGTCCGCTTCAAACTCTTGGTGGAAGCCTTCCGGATGCAGCTTGATCAAAACCTCGTCGAGCGGCACGCGCTGCGGTCGAGGTGCTTGATAGTAACCCGCGGATGTGTTCATCGAAATTCTCTCCTGCGCGACACGTGCGTCGTCCCCATCACGACTGGTCCCAAAACTCCGCCAAGGCGTCCACTTTTCTGCAACCCGCTTCCTTGACCATCACGCACCCGGACCGCAGTGTTGGCGGCCACGATGGGCGTGCGAATCACGGTGCAGTCGCTTTGGACGGAATCCAGCCCGTCGGATTTCGTGTACGAGTTCGCACAGTCCCGTATCGTCATCGGCCGTTCGTGCAGTGCAGACGTTCAGCTCCCACACATCGCGGTAAGCGCGTCGCACGCGAGCATCCGCGAACAGGACACGGGATACATCCTCATCGACGAGGGCTCGACCAACGGAACGCGCGTCAACGAGGTCCGAGTGGTCCCGGGCCGACCTAAGGTCCTTCACAACCACGACCTGGTGAACCTCGGCGGATATCGACTCATGATCGACCTGGGCATTCCTGCGGCTCAGACGATGTCCGCGCGACTGACCGCCGACTTCGCGCGGCGGATCCTCGCGGAGCAGCTCGCCAACGCGGATGAAACGGATCTCAGCGAGGAGCTGAACGCCATTCAGAGCGGCCCCGACGAGCGAGTGGATCTGCTACCCATACTCAAGGACAAGGTGAGCGAGCCGCCGCCCCCGAGAGACTCACGGCCATCGACGGCCCGGCCGTCGAGACCTCGCGCTGACGCACCCCCCGAGCCCACCAAGCTCGGGCGAAGTGAGGTCGCGGTGTACGCGCTCGCCGCGCTGGTCGTCGCCGCGAGCGTCGTCGCGATGGCACTGCTAATGCGCCCCTAGGTGTTGCGCAGGTAGATCAGGCGGAGCCCCTCGAGGGTGAGAAACTCATCGACTTCTTCGATGGTCTCGCTCTCGGGCTCAATCAGCCCCGCCAGGCCACCGGTGGCGATGACCGATACGTCGGCGTCCATCTCGGCCGTCAGTCTGCGCACGAGCCCATCGACCAGGCCCACATAGCCGAACACGATGCCAGCTTGCATCGAATGGACGGTATTGCGCCCAATCGCGCGCGGCGGACGGGCAATCTCGCTCCGGGGCAACCTCGCCGCCCTCGCGAAGAGCGCGTTCGCGCTGATCTGCATGCCTGGGGCAATCGCACCGCCGAGATACTCGCCCTTCTCGGAGATGCAGTCGAACGTCGTTGCGGTCCCGAAATCGACGACGATCGCGGCTCCCTGGACTCGCTCGAACGCGGCGACTGCGTTCACGATGCGGTCGGCGCCTACTTCGCGCGGATTCTCATAGAGGACGGGCATTCCCGTTTTGATTCCGGGCCCGACGACCATGATCTCGTGATCGAAGGCGCGGTCTACTGCGTCGATCACCGTATCGTTGAGTGACGGAACCACCGACGCGAGGATGCTGGCGCGAACCTGAGGGCGCTTGATGCCAGCTAGTTCCAACAAGTTGAGCAGTAGGACGTGATACTCGTCACTGGTACGCCCCTTGGCGGTTTCGATTCGGAAGTCGTGGACCAGGCGTTCTTCGTCGTACAGACCGAGCACCGTGTGCGTGTTACCGACGTCGGCGACGAGAAGCATCTACCGCGGCCGCAAGGACAGGGTCAGCTCGAGCAGATCCCCAAACGTTTTCGCACGCGGGAACTCGGGAGGATCGGTCGCATACACGACTGGTTGGCCGGTGGGCGCGACGCTCTGCGCCCGAATGGACTCTGGGCGACGTGAAGGAGATCCCCCACCCGGCGCACCCGACGAGGGACGAACCCGCGCGGCGCGGGGTTCGACCGAAAGTGGGCGTTCTACCCGCGGTGGCTGGGACGAATAGCGCGTAGGGCTGTCGAGCGACGGCGACGTGGGTGGCTCGGGCAGCGGCGAGGCGGGCAGCTGCGTCGGAAAAGAGCTGGGAACCGGCGTCGGCGGCACCGTGGACGGGGCAAAGCCATCCGGTGGGTAGAACGAAGTCGGAGCCGGCGGGGCGGATTGAACGTCGCCGCGCGGAACGGGCCGCGAGGACGCAGTCGGCAAAGGCGGAGAGGATTGGACTGCGGCCGCTGCGGTCGTGCCTGACGCGGTTCGGATCCGGTCGAGGGCGTCGGCAGCGGTCGTGGTTCTCTCCTCGGGTCGCTTCGCGCGAACCTTGTTGAGCAGAGATCGAAGTCTGTCTTCGCGATTACTCATGATGCCCTCTTTGCCTCGAGCATGCCTACAATCGCAGGCAAGTCCGCTCCGTCTTTGAACCAACCCCAGACGGTCTCTGCGACCTCGAAGTCGACCATGATGAACCTGGAGTCGCCGGTGGGAACACAGGAGACCTGTCGCTGGGAAATCTCCGAGAACATGCCTCCGAGGAGCGCGGCAGCGCCGAGCTCGTCTTCGTCCAGTTGCGGCTTGTCGCGCAGCCCGATCACCAGTGCGGAACCCCAGCGCTCGAAGGCCAGGCGTCCCCAGCCGAATAGCGCTGTCACCGCGGAGGCGTGGCCGAGCACCGCCTCTGGCGAAAGCACGGACGCGGGGCGGTCCAAGCCACTGAGCACTTGCTCACCAAGCAACTCGCCCAAGCGCCGAAGCGGCGTGAGATCACCGTCGCGTGCAGCAGCCGCGACCAAAGAAGAGAGTACATCTTCGCTCAGGATGACCACGCGCTCCCCCGAGCGTGCGCGGACCAACCCACCGGTCAGATTGAACTCGTAAAAGCCGCTAGGATCGAAACGGCCGTCGTGCATACGTCCCCCTTATAGACCGGATGTAGAAGGTATTGGCCGATCGTGTCAAATGCCCTGGGTGAAATCAAACCTCGTCTGCATCGCTTTTGCGATCGGCCTGCAGACGCTGACCGCGCAAGCGCAGGGAGATCTGCTGGGAGCGGACGAAATGGCCGAGGCGATCGTATTGATGACCTCTCCGGTGTGGACCGGGCCCAGAACCCCTGCCCCCGACCGGACGAGGCGGCCCCAGGATGAAGGATTCGAGCTTCAATCGCCCTATGCCCTCCTGACGGTGCACGCGAAGCCGGGGCTGAGCGAGCCCTACGTGAGGCGCGTGATGGCCGCGCTCGAGCTGGCCCGCGCACGGCTCGACGCGATGGGCTGGCCATCGCCCATCTCGGACGGCGACCTCGGTGGTGGACCCGACTTCGATCTTTATCTCACCCCCGACCTTCCTCCGGGCCCCTATTCGGATGGGGTGGCATCATGGAGCTACCTAGACCGCGCCTCGACCTTCGCGGCCGTGAGCCCGTCCATAGCGCACGCCATGCTCGATGCGTGCGTGACCGAGGCTTATGCGGAAGCGCTACTGCTGAGTATGGACCCCGCGGAGGCGAACGAGTGGCGACGTGCAAGCGCCGCATGGCTGACGTGGGAAGTGACCGGACACTTCGGATGCGAGGAGGCCGTGTCGACACAGCAGTCGGAACCGTTTCGGTCCTGGGTTGTTGGCGCAGCAGGCGAAGGCGACGGGGGCGCTCTCTGGCTCGCGTATCTCTCCGCGCGACATGATGCGACGCATGCCCAGTTCGTGCGAGACGTCTGGGGACTCGCGAGTCAGCGCACCTGGGAGGGGGCTGGACTGCGCGCCGACCCAGATCTTTGGTCGGCAATCGAAGCGGCGGTCGAGCAGAGCGGGGATCATCTCCTCGACAACGCGGAGGACCTTGCGGTGCTGCGATGGTTCGTCGGGCGCGGAGACCTGAGCAACAGTGCGATTGCGGCGATCGACTCGGACGCACGAGTCCCCGTGTCCATGCGGATGACACGTTTGCCGACGCGGGTGGTGGCTCGGCGGCCGCTAGAATCGTTCGGGAGCGCGTATGTCGTGATGGATCGAGCTGCCTGGGGCGAGAGCCGGCGTTTGCGGGCGTGGCTGCAGGGCGAGTATGGAGTCCGGTGGTCCTTTGTCGCAGTTCAGCTCGACGACCGCGGCAACGAGATCAGCCGTATCGCATCCCCGCGCAGCGGCCCCACACCCGAGGCCTATCTGCCGATCGAGATCGACGACGCCACGCGCCAACTGCTGTTCGTGGTCACGAACCTTTCGAGCGCCCTCCCCGATGCTGACGAGGCCGACGTGAACGAACGCGCCTTCGAAATTATCATCGACCGAGCGGAGGACTAGCGGCGGCTGCGTCGACGGCGGCTACGTCGGCGCGGTTCTTCGTCGTACACCGCATCGCTGGGCTCGTTCGCCCAAGCGGGAAGATCTTCACCGCGCGCCATCCGATCGAGCGCGAACAAGGTTGCCGCGTCACTGAAGTACTCGCGGCGTGCGATCGACTGAATGCGCCCCGTCCGAAGACGTCGCTGCGCCATGATCAACAAGCGGATCCGGTCCTTGAGACGCCGGGGCAGCGACAATCGCAGTGACAGCTCTCGCACAAACTCTTCGTACGCAACCGGGACGTCTGAAACCCCGTCGAGCGCCTCGTCGATCGGCCCCAACAAGAGCGCCGCAAGCAAGACCGCATCGCCCGGAAGTCGATCTTCTGCAGCGAGGGCATCGACCGCCTTCAGGCGCCCGAATGTCAGCGCTGCGCCCTCGAGATCGTCATCCAGGAACGACGCAACTTCGGGAAGAATTTCGCTGAGGACCCCCACGTCCCACGTCAGGAAGATCGACCGATGTGCGGCGCCTCCGCGGAGGAAGCGAAGGATCTCCTCGAGCACCCGGGGCGCGGCTGCGCGCCGAAGCTCGACCCGATGCCGAACCATCGCGTCGTAGACGTCGGGATCGAGTCCCATATCGAGGCGGGCGCTGAACTTGATCGCGCGAAGGATGCGCACAGGATCTTCGCGGAACCGGACGTTGGGATCGCCGATCGTGCGGAGCAAGTGCTCCTCGAGGTCGGCCACGCCCCCGACAAAGTCGATCACTTCGCCGCGTTCGAGGTCGTAGAACAAACCATTGATGGTGAAGTCGCGCCGAATCGAATCCTCGTGGGGCTCACCGAAGACGTTGTCATTGGTGATCAGAAGATCGGCATCCTCACCCTCGGTGATCGCACGTCGAGAGGGGATCAATCTCACCGGTTCGGGGCCGGCACAAAGCGGAATCTTCTTTGCGATCTTTGGCTTGATCACCTCGAAGTGCTGGGACGGGTCGCGACGGTACGTGGCGACCTCGATGATCTTTCCACCGGAAAACAAAACGTGCGCCAGACGAAATCGCCGGCCGATGACCCGGCAGTTGCGAAACAAATCCCGCACTTCGTACGGCCGTGCACTCGTGGCGAGGTCGAAGTCCTTGGGCTTGCGACCCAGCATCAGGTCACGCACGCCACCACCGACGAGGTAGGCAGTATGGCCATGTCGGTTGAGGCGGCGAATCACTTTCGCGGCATCTTGATCAACGAGCCGACGCGGGATCGCGTAGGCGTAGACGAGGGGCTCGGGCGGCTCCTCGTTCAGGTCGCCTCGCTCTTCGTCTTCTCGTCGACCGAAGTCAGTATCTATAACTCGGGTCATCAAATTCCAGGGCCCATCAGGGCAAAGAGGTAGTCGCCCCCTTGTAGCAACAACCCGTCCTGACGGCAATCTAAGACCGATGCTACGGTCCAACAACAAATGAACGAGCTCGAACGAATGGCGGGCAACGTGATCGTCTGCGGTTTCCAAGGGCTGGAAGCGCCCGCAACGGTTCACAGGTGGCTGTCGGAGAAAAGCGTAGCGGGATTGATCCTGTTCAAGCGCAACATCGATAGCGTGACCCAAGCATCCGATCTGATCGCCGCCTGCACCGACGGGGTCGACCCTGAGTTGCCGGAATTGATCTGCGTCGATC
>CAYZDM010000036.1:0-12234 GCA_964476875.1 uncultured Sandaracinaceae bacterium
ACTTCTTCCCGGTCGCTATCTGAAATTTCCCCTTACGTACGATGACGTCCTTCGGATTGACGCCGACGAATCGTGTTCGCACCAACACCTGCCCGCGGGTTGGCACCGGGCGGGGGACGGTTGCGGCGTGAAGCATCTCCGCGCCGCCATACTGGTCGATGACGACGGCTCGCATCATCTCGCTCGGGTGCAAGTGCTTCCCGTATTGGGGCAGGGCGCTCATTTTTTCTTGTAGCGATAGAGAGAGAGCCCAGAGAGAATCTTCGGCTGAAAGAACGTGCTCTTCTCCGGCATTACGATCTCCGAGTCTTCGAGACCCGCGTCGGCGACCGCCATCAGCTCCTCGAGACTCACGGGGTGAAGCGCAATCGCGATGTCGTAGTCGCCGCGATCTACCGCAGCTTTCATTTCGTCGAGCGCTGATTCCGAGTAGTAGTCGAAGTGATCCGGGTCGATGATCATGTCGTGCGTGAGCCCGAGTTTGGGATAGAGCTCACGCTCCAGGATCGCACAGTCGAGCCGGCCGACTACGTCGCCGGGCACCTGCTGCGCGTCCAGCTGGAAGCAGCCGTCCTTCGTGTAGATGCAGAAGCTGTGCTTTGGCGGCGTTCGGAATGAATCCACTGGCTTGAGAGGCAGGTCGGCGACAATCTCCGAGAACGGACGCACGCCGTTGACCACTCGGTTGTACGCTTGGATGACCGCCTCCTCCGTGACGTAGCAGAGGAAATGAGTCTGGTCGTTGAGCAAGCTGGCGTGGTAGCGATGATGCCCGTCTGCGATGTAGAGGGGTTCGGTTCCGAGCGCCGATTGAAGCGCGCGTCCAGTCTCGCTCTGCTCCAAAACCCGCCAGACCTTGTTCTCAATCCCCTCGAGCTCGCTGTGCCCACCGAACGCGCTCGTGAAGTCGTAGATCGGATCGCTTTCCTGCTTAGCCTTCTCCAACACGGATGCGATGGGGGCTCTAGTTAGAACGAACACCGGTCCGATGTGCAGACCCGTTGCGAGACGCATCGCGATGCGGCCCTTGACCTTGGAGTCGAAAGTTTTCTCGTGTCGGATGACCTGCTTGGCCTCGTAGGGCGACACTTCAGCGGCGACAAACACTCCGGTTCGCCTGCCCTCGGGCCACGTTTGCTCGTAGACGTAGTACGCCGGCTCGTTGTCCTCGATCAGCGAGCCGTTCGCGACCATTCGATCACGAGCGGCGCCAGGGGCGTCCCCCAGGATGATGTGAAACAGCGAGTCTCGCTCTGCCGCGAGCAGCTTCTCTAACGGGGTGTCCGGCTTGATCACGTCATACGGTGGAGACGCGATCCGAGACACGTGGGCTGGGTCCGGGCGCAACCCGGTAAGTCCGATCGTGGCGACCATGATAGCTCCTTAGGGGCTTGCCGATCGCATACTGGTCCGGGAAGTCAAGAGCCCCCGAGCATGAGGGACGCTAGGCTAGGGACAACGTCCCGAGGTCACCGTCAAGGGTCACTAGATCGCCGGTTCGAAAGCGGGAGGTCGCCACCTGCAGGTTCACGACTGCCGGAAGGCCATACTCGCGCGCGACCACGGCGCCATGCGACACGGCACTACCGACGTCAGTCGCGAGTCCGGCGATCAAGCTGAAGTACGGCGTCCAACCCACGTCCGTGATCGGTGCGATGAGGATCTCTCCCGCTTCGAGTGCGGCCGCTTCGTCGAGCGTCTCCACGACCCGTGCACGCCCGGTCACGGTGCCACGACTGACCGGTTTGCCTATCAGAGCGCCGTCCTCGCCCTCCATGGGTTCGAGTCGAACCGGCTCTGGGCGCCGGCTGAAGATCTGAGGAAAGTGCAGCGGCATTTGGTAGTCGATGACGCGTCGTCTCGACACGGCGAGGTCGGCCAGCTCTCGTCCACCACGCAGAAGCTCCCCAAGCTCCTGGTGCGTAAGAAAGAACACCGCGTCTTGGTCGGGGAGAAGCCCCTCTTCCGTCATCTGAGATCCGAGCGCGCGATACGCATGCTTGAAAGCGGTGGTGACCGCCACGAGGCCGGACTTCGTGTGCTCTCGCGCGCGAATCGCGGCGTGCGCGAAGGGAATAAACCGACGGACGAATGGATGCGATTTTTGGTGTTGCGTCACCGGCCGTACCGGGGCGCCTTGCTGGAGACGGGCGCGAAGGCCCGACTGAACCGACGCGACGAGCGGCGCAGCATCATCTGCCCACCCTCTCTGCCGAAGCTCGAGCTCCCGCACTGCACGATGCCCGTGCCTGTCGAGGTAGCGTCGGAACTCTTCACCCGCGCTCCCCGACTCGGCTGACCCGAGCCAAGCTCGTGCGTCGGCCCCAGTGAGAGCCAGGAACGTCTCGGCGGCACCTCGGTTCGCGACCAAGTGTTCGATCACGCGCTCGATCCCCTCGGCGATGTCCGCGCTCTCGATGCCCTTGGCGCCCGCCAACATCTCGGCGAGCTCGGCATGGTGCTGCTGGGTCGGCTCTTCTCCCTTGGCCAGGATTCCGAGCAGGATAGGGCTCAGCGCGCCGGCAGATGACGAAGAGAGCAAATGAAGCTCGTACGCCCTCCAAACCTGCGGGAGGTTGTCGTCGATCGCGTCATAGATCTTCCGCGCGGTCCCAGAGTCGAGAATCTCCAGGGTCTCGAGCAACGAGTCGAGGTCTCTACGGTGCTTAGCCGCTCCGAAAAGCAGAGAGAAATACCGGGCGCCATTGAGTGCACGCTTGAGGGCGGGGGCGGGTTCCGGGTCCGGGAGCTCTTCGATATCGCGTCCGCAGAGCGCGATGCACATCTGGGCCTTGGTGGACCCTGCGACGGCGGCCGCTAGCTCGGACAGATTCGAGAGGTTGATGAATAGGTGGCCGAAGAACATCCCGATATAGCGCACGCCTTCCCCCGCCGGAACGTCTGCGCCCATTCGTCGGTAGGTGCGTTGCATGCCGATATCGATGCCGCGACCGGTTACCGAATAGGTCAAGGGCGTGACTGCCCCCGGCATCATCTCGCCGATGTTGCACCAGGTGTAGATGTCGGTCGGGTTCGGGACCGTGTCGAACTCGTTTGGGTCTGCCGGCAACCGAGTCACCGGGCGCGCTTGCAACCACCGAAGCGTGCCGCTTTGGTCTATTGCCCACTCCATGTCGAGGGGTTCACCGTATTGCTCTTCCGCTCGCAGAGCCCCGTCGAGCAAGCCTGTCAGATCGGCGTCGCTCAAGACCGAGTACGCGCCGTGTATGTCCTTCTCGAACACCGATCCGTCTCTCGCCAACAGCCAGTGGTCGGGCGTGGCATGGCCACTCACGAGTGCCTCCCCAAGTCCGGCGACTGCATCCACGACCACCTGATCGCGACGGGCGTTGACCGGGTTCACCGTGAACAATACGCCGGCTGCTCGGGCGTCGACCATTTGCTGAACGACGATGTTCATCTGGATCTCGGCCTGAGCCGTTTTCTCGTCGCGGTAGGACACCGCCCGCGCATTCTCGAGAGAGCGAATACAATCCTCGATCGCGACGCGCAGCGCGTCTACTCCTTCGACGTTCAGAACCGTTTCGTACTGACCGGCGAAAGACGCGTCCCTTGAGTCCTCTCCAATCGCCGAGGAACGCACGGCGACCTTGCCGCCGCCGATCCGACCGTACTGCGCATTGAGATCGTCCGGCAGATGCCCGAGGGTCGCACCGACGACGACGAAGCCGTCGGGCACGTCGAAACCATGGCGGAGCAACCGAACCAGTCCCTCGGCCTTACCGCCCACCACTTCCGTAGACACGAGGTGGAGCGCAATGCACTTGGGGGCTGTCATGCTGGTGTCGCGCGGCTCCGCAAGCCGCTGACGATCTCAGATGCGCACGCCTGAGAGAGCGGGAAGGGCGAGGCGAATGCGAGTCGTGATGCAAAAGAGCCATAGCGCGCGTGCAGACGTGCTGCGACCTCGTCCGGCGTTCCCACAGACGCGATCTCGCCTAGGAGCTCGTCGTCGATCAGCGCGGCCATCTCGTGCCATCGGCCGGTCTTGGTGAGCTCGCGAAGCTTGGGTTGCAGATCACCCCTGCCTTCGGCTTCGAGCACGCTTCGGTATGCTGGCGTCGATGCGTAAAACGCGATCTGATTTCGCGTCATTGCCCGTGCGCTCTCGAACTCTGTTTCGTTGCTTCCGGTGACGATCAGAACCTGAGCGCAAAGCGTGAAGTCGGACAAATTTCGTCCCGAGGTTTCCAGACCTCGCTGCAAGTTGGGAAGCATCACCTGTTCGAGCGAGCCAGCGGTGTGGAAAGGATGAAGAAGCATACCGTCGGCGACCTCTCCCGCCGCCTCGGTCATCTTCGGACCAACCCCACCCAAGTAGATTGGAGGCGGGCCACCCTTCGCCGGCCCCGGATTGAAGATTGGGGGCATGAGGGTGTGCTTATAGAACTCACCTCGGAAATCGAGTTTCTCGTTGTGGTCAAAGTTCGCGAAGATCGCGCGAAGCGCTCGGACGAACTCTTTCATGCGCGTCACGGGTTTGCCCCACGGCATGCTGTAGCGGGCCTCGATGTGGGGTTTGATCTGCGAGCCGAGACCGAGCCAGAATCGCCCTCCAGAAAAATGCTGAAGGTCGTGAGCCAAGTTCGCGACCGTCATCGGAGTGCGTGCGAACGCGATTGCCAGTCCAGTGCCGAGCTCGAGCTTTGAGTGCTCCGCCGCCAGCACCAGGGGCATGAACGGCTCGTGCGGTCCTTCGAACGTGAAGCATCCGTCGAATCCAGCTTCTTCGAGTTCGCGTACGCGAGCTGGAATCTGCTTCATGTCGGTGACCAGCAATCCGGCGTCGATCTTCATGCGTTGGGCTCCTACGAAAACACGCTCGTGGCATGAATCGCCGGAGACTGTCAAGCGCGCGCGCCCTTGAAACCAGGGGCCAAACGTCCTACTCCCGCGTCCGGAGGTTTCGATGACCGAACGAACAGGGCTTCTTCCTTTCTGGAAAAATTACGACCGCCAGCTCTATCTCAAGGCTGCCGTTCTCGCCGATGAGCTCGGCTACGATTCGTTCTGGATTCCAGAGGCCTGGGGCTATGAAATCTTCTCGCTGCTCACCGAGATCGCGATCCACACCAAGCAGATCAAGATCGGCACCGGCATCGTCAATTGTTTTAGCCGCTCTCCCGGCCTTCTGGCGATGAACGCCGCGACAGTCGATGACATCAGCGAAGGCCGCCTGATCCTCGGACTCGGCACCAGCGGCCAACGAGTCATCGAAGGATTTCACGCACGCCAGTTCACCAAGCCGCTCACCCAGCTTCGCGACGTGATCCGCGTGACCAAGACCCTGCTCAGCGGAAAGAGACTCCACGAGAGCGGAGCCAAGCTTCACGACTATCGCCCGTTCGAGCTGGCGATGAAGCCCTTGCGTGCCGACGTTCCGATCTACGTGGCGGCACTCAAGCAGAAGTCGATCACATCCATTGGTGAGTTGGCTGACGGTTGGATCCCGACCTTCTGGCCGTACACCAAGCTCGAGCAGGGGCACGCCTGGATCGCCGAAGGGGCTGCGAAGGCGGGCCGTGACCCAGGGAGTATCGCCACAGCACCGTTCACGACGGTCATTCCGTTGGGCGATACCGGAGTCAAAGAGGCGCGTCAGATCGTCTCTTTCTACATTGGCGGGATGGGCGATTACTACAAAGAGCTACTGAGCGGCTTTGGCTATGCGGACGAGTGCAAGCGGGTGGACGAACTCTATCGCGACAAGAAGACGAGGTCCCAAGCAGCCGACGCGGTATCCGAAGAGATGATCGAGGCGCTGACTATTGCGGGCGACCCGAAGCACTGTATTTCGGAGCTGAAGCGCCGCCGCGAGTACGGGATAGATCTTCCGATTCTCAACCTGCCTTCCAATCTTCCCTGGGAGATGGTCGAGATGTTCATCCGGACGATGGCTCCATCTGCCTAGGTTTTTTGGCCCCTCCTGGCATCTTGCTACTCTATAGATGTGTGGGGGGAGAGCCACGACGCCAAGGGATCGTTTAGCCGGAAGGTCGGACTGTGCACGCTCGTGCTAGCGCTGGGGTGCAGCGTCTACGACGCGAGCTTGCTCGAGCCGAGTGATAGCGCCGACGTTCCGCGAAGGCCGGCCACGAGTACCAGCTCCCCCGACGACAACGAGTCGATCGCGTTCGCGCTCAATGACATCTTTCTCCGACAGTCCGCAGAGATGGCCGCTCGGATCGGCATCGACTTGGATGCCACGGTCACGACCGGCCCCGACGACCTGACCTGTCAGCCCAAGGTGGAGGACGGGGAAGTGGTCGGGCAGTCGGTCGTTGACGGCGACATGGGAATCGACAACGGCATCGGGGCTGTCTTGTTGCCGACAACGGCGGCCACCCTCCCGTGCCTCGAGGACAACCTCGCCCTGACGCAGGGTCGCGGCATCGGCACGGTCCTATTGTGGGTTCAGGGCTGGAACGGACTTCCGAACGACGCCAGCGTGACGGCCATGCTCACGACCGCGGTGGATGGAACCGTCGAAGATCCCTCCCTGGTTGGGTTCGGCGACAACGATCCACTCAACTTGGTCTACGAGACTGGCGCTCAGGATGTGGAGGCACCCGATCCCGCGTGGAGTGGAGACGATTCATGGTTCCTCGATCCAGTTGATTTCGACCGAGACGAAACGGGGGTAGCCAGCCTAGCCATGCCGAGGGGTTTGCAGGACAACGCGTACGTCTCGTTCGGCCGTCTGGTGGTGCCGCTTACTGCCGGCACGGCGTTCAAGTTGATCGCCGGTGACGGCACCATCCCGAGCGATGGGGCCATGGTCGTGGCCGTGAACGGTGGCGTTATGATGGCCGACATCAGCGAGGATCACAGCCGTATCGACCGTGGTTTGTTCGCGGGCCGGTTCAGCCTCGAGAAGCTTGGTGAAACGACGCCGAGGATTGGAATGTGCGCTATCAACGCGACCGTCATCCAGACCCTCCTAGGTCAGTTCGCGGATATCAATCAGTTCCCGGAGAACGACGGAACCGGCGCGGAGTGTGATGCGTTTAGCACCGGTGTGACCTTCAACGGCGTAGCGGGAAAGATTGCGGGTCTCGCCGCGTTCTCGAGACCCGAGCTCGCCCCCTGCGCGAGCGGCGAGCCGGTCGAGGTAGACCGCTGCTGCCCAAGCGAATGGTTGTACGGAAAGACGCGGATCGAAACCTGCAATACGATCGAAAAAGTGGTCAAGGCCGCGCGTTTCGACGTGCTGCCCAGCACGGTTCAAATCCCGGTTCCCGAACCAGAGTTGTTCTAGGCGCTTCGGCGTTGGCGCACTGAATCGGCGAGCTGTTCGATCACTGGGACGGTGACATCCCAGCTCATGCATGCATCCGTGATGCTCTGCCCGTACTTGAGGTCGGCGCCCGGGTCGCTTTCTTGCCGGCCGCCGACGAGGAAGCTTTCCAGCATCACACCGAACATGCCGGTGTCGCCGCGCGCGATCTGCTCGCCAAGGGCCCTGGCCACGCCTGCTTGCTTCTCGTGGTCTTTGCCACTGTTGGCGTGGCTGCAGTCGACCATCAGACGCCCTTCGAGCCCGGCGCCCTCTAGCATTTCAACGGTGTTCGCCACGTGTTCGGGCTGATAGTTCGGTTGTCCGGCTCCGCCTCGAAGAATGACGTGGCAATCGAGGTTCCCCTTCGTCGCCACGATCGCCGTCAGCCCCTGCTTAGTCACGGAGAGAAAATGGTGCGGGTTCCGCGCGGCCTTCACGGCCTCGACCGCGATCTTGACCGTGCCCCGAGTGCCATTCTTGAAACCCCCCGGCATCGACAAGCCACTCGCGAGCTCCCGGTGTACCTGGCTTTCGGTCGTGCGAGCACCGATGGCGCCCCACGACACCAAGTCCGCGACGAACTGAGGCGAAATAGGGTCGAGGAATTCCGTCCCCGCTGGCAGGTCGAGTTCCGCCAGTGCACTCAGCAGGCCGCGCGCGACGCGAAGCCCGTGATTGATGTCGAAGCTCCCGTCGAGATTGGGGTCGTTGATCAGACCCTTCCAACCCACCGTCGTACGCGGCTTCTCGAAGTAGGTGCGCATCACGATGAACAGGTCGCCCGCGTATTTGTCGCGCAATGGCTTTAGCCGTTTCGCGTAGTCGAGTGCAGCCTGAGGGTCGTGAATCGAACAAGGGCCGACGACCACGACGAGTCGATCATCCTTGCCGTGCACGATGTCGCTGATCTGCCGGCGAGCCTCCGTGATGCGCGCGATCGCTGCGTCTCCCGGATGGATTTCTTCCATCAGGATGGCTGGCGGAATCAGCGGGCGAAGGCCTTCAATCCGGACGTCGTCGGTAGTAGGGGGGAACATCAGAGCCGGTTTTCTAGCATGGAAGCGCATCGGCGTCTCGCATGAGCCCGGGGACCGGGTCGCTGTGCTACATCGCGTGCTCGTGTCCGCGTTTGTCCGGCTCTTTCCCTTCTGGGTCACCTTCGGCGGTGTCGTGGCGCTGATCTACCCGCCCGCGTTCACGTGGTTCCTCGACTACGGCCTCATCACGCCCGGGCTCCAGATCATCATGCTCGGCATGGGGCTCACACTCGAGTTTGGCGATTTCTCGCGCGTTTTCCGCGCTCCGGCACCCATCCTGTGGGGCGTGCTGCTGCAGTACACGGTCATGCCTCTGCTTGGCTGGGGCGTGGGTGTCCTGTTCCAACTCCCTGCACCGTTTGCGGTCGGATTGGTGTTGGTTTGTTGTTGTCCGGGCGGCACCGCCTCCAACGTAATCGCCTACCTAGCGAAGGCGGATGTGGCGCTCTCCGTATCGATGACCGCGATCTCGACGATTCTTGCTGCAGCATGCACGCCTTTGCTGACGGCCTGGATCGTAGGGAGCCGGGTCGACGTCGACGGTTTTGGTTTGTTCGTGAGTACAGCGAAGGTTGTGCTTCTTCCAATCGCCGTTGGCCTCTTCATGCGCCGCTATCTCCCCAAGCTTACGGAGAAGCTTCTGCCCGTGGCGCCCGCTGCCGCAGTGCTGATGATCGTGTTGATCGTCGCGGCCATCCTTGGCGCGCGCAAAGACGCCGTGCTCGAGTCGGGCTTGCAGTTGCTGGGTGCTGTCGTCACCGCGCACTCCCTTGGCTTCTTGTTCGGCTATCTGCTGGGCGGACTCAGCGGGGGGTTTGGCAGCGTCGCGCGGACGACCTCGATCGAGGTCGGGATGCAGAACTCGGGGCTCGGGGCGGTTCTCGCACAGGCCCACTTCGCCAATCCACTCACCGCCCTCCCGAGCGCGATTTCGGCCATCACCCACTGTATTCTCGGCAGCGCGCTCGCCGCATTTTGGTCCAGGCGCCCAGTTTCGTGAGATTCCTTACAATTCCCTGGGTTCCTTTATTAGTGTTGTCTTACATTGATGCTAGATTTTAGTACGCCATCCGGCGACGGCTGCATCGATGAGAACTCACCTCAATTTACTGCTCTCCGCCCTTCTGCTCACCGCTCCGGCGTGCAGTGTCTACGACCCAAGCCTCACCGAGAAGGGCTTGGCGACCGTTCCTGACCGTCCGTCGGCGAGCACCAGCTCCAGCAGCGATGACGACGAGGCGATTTTTGCGTTGCGCAACGTCGCACTCAATCAGTCCGGCGATCGCTGGCGCCGCATCGGCCTCGACCTCGACGGAATGGACACCGCGTCGATCAGTGATGCCGCCGAATGTGTCTCAGCTAACGGGAACCCGGCGATCGATGGTAACCAGGGAATCGACAATGCCTTCGGCCACCATGTCCTTCCAACGGTGGTGAGTCTGATCTCGTGCCTGGAAGACAACATAGCGCTCAACCAAGGGGTGGGGAGGGGCACGGTGTTGCTCCGACTGCGTGAATGGAATGGCACGCCGAACGACGCCAAGGTGGACGTGTCGGTGCTGTCGGCTGTGGACGGAACCTCCCTCGATGATATCTCCGGCGTCGAATGGGGCGGCGCGGCTGGAGCTGAGTTGATGCTTCCGGTTGGCATCGAGCGAGCACCGAACCCCGCTTGGGATGGCGAGGACTATTTCTTTGTTGATCCGTCGAGCCTGATCGCAGGCAACCTCGATCGACCCGAAGTGCGGAAGACCGACGCGTACATCCGCAATGGCCGCGTAGTGCTGCCCCTAGACACGGCAGCCACGTTTGTATTTCTCACAGGACCCGGCAGCTTTTCGATCTCGATCAACGGCTACTTCATCGCCGATATCAGCGAGGACCGACAGACGCTCGTCAAAGGCATGATCGCCGGGCGGTTCCCGGCCGGAGAGCTCGTCTCCACGCTAGGCCCGTTGGGCATTTGCAACGAGGTGTTCCTAGGGAGCATCGTTGGCCTACTGACCGACAACCTCGACCTGCGCGTCGATCCCGACGTCGGGAGTCCAGACGATGAATGCACCGCTACCGGCGTCGCGTTCAGCTTCCAGGGGATTCGAGCCCGGATCGCCGACAAGATCGCGCCTGTCGCGCTCCCGATTCCCGATCCTTGCGCGAACGTTGGCCCCGAGGCTGGGCCAGAACCAGCGTTCGATCGATGTTGCCGCTCCGTCGAGCTCAACAGTCCGGATTCGCTTCCCGACGAGTGCACGCCCCAGGCCCTGCAACCGTTTGCAGACCTGCCGAATCCAATCCCGGTGCCCCTCGAAGAGGGGTTCTAGCCTACGTCGAAGGACTCGCCGCAGCCGCAGTCGCCGTTGGCGTTTGGGTTCTTCCACTTGAACCCGTAGCTCATCAAGCTCTGCTCCCAGTCGAGCACGGCGCCTTCGAGGAACTCGATGCTCCGGTTGTCCACGACCACCTTGAGGCCGTCGAAGTCGAAGACGAGGTCCTTGCTGGGGCGGATCTTCTTGGCGAAATCGTAGACGTAGTAGTAGCCAGAGCAGCCTCCGCCTTTGACCCCTAGTCGAAGACCCTCGACCGGGGTGTCGAAGTCGGCGACTTTCTGCTTCGCCATTTCGACGGCTTTCGGGGTCAGGATGATGCCTTTGGCCTCGCTCATCTGTCCTATGTAGGGCGGAAGCCCCGGTTCCGCCAGGTTCCCGGCTCCGTCACCAATCAACCGGCTTGCCGCTTCCCCTGCGCAACCAAAGGGGGGAACGCTCTCGGAGCCGTCCGACGATTCTCACGACAGCGTCCCCAACGGCCTGAACCTCCTCGCTCGTCGTATGGCGACCTAGGCCGAATCGCACCGAGGCGGCGCTCCAATCTTTGGGCACGCCCATGGCCTCGAGTACGTAGCTCGGGGCTGTGTCCGCGCTGCTACACGCGGAGCCACTCGAAACCGATACGACCTCGGACAGCTCGAGGAGCAGCTGGGGCCCATCGACATACCCGAACGACAAGTTGAGGTTGCCCGGGTGTCGCGGTTCGGCGGCACCGTTGAGACGAACCTCTTCGACCTCCCGCAGAACGCGATCCCTCAGCGCGTCGCGGAGCGTCCCCAAGCGAGTGGCCTCGGCCCGGCCTTCGTGGGTCATGATTTCGGAAGCTGCGCCGAAGCCTACGATGCCGGGTACATTGAGCGTGCCCGAGCGCAATCCGTTCTCGTGTCCGCCACCGAGGATCTGGGCGAGCGGGATGCCGCGCGCCTGTGCGGATGCTCGGACGTACAGCGCGCCCACTCCCTTGGGACCGTACATCTTGTGCGAGGAGAGGCTCGCAAGATCGACGTTCAACTCGTCGACCGCGAACGGCAGATACCCGAGCCCCTGTGCGGCGTCGCAATGAAACGTGATGCCGCGTGCCGCAGTCAGGGCGCCGATCGCCGCAAGGTCCTGGACGACCCCGATCTCGTTGTTGGCGAGCATCACGCTGACGAGAACGGTTTCGTCCGTGAGTGCTTTGGCCACAGCATCGACCGAGACGAGGCCCTCCGAGTCGACGTCGAGCCAGGTGACGCGCCAGCCTTCGCGCTCGAGGGCTGCACCTGGATCCACGATCGCCCTGTGTTCGGTTCGAACGGTTACGATGTGCTTGCCATCGCGGGCCCGCGCCTGAGCGCCTCCCCGGAGCCCTAGGTTATCGCTTTCGGTAGCGCCCGAGGTGAAGAAGATCTCGTTCGGCTTCGCCCCGATCAGGTCAGCGATCTGGGCTCGCCCCGCTTCCACTGCCTGCTGAGCGGTCCTTCCATGCGCGTGGGTCCGGCTCGACGCATTGCCAAATTGGGCTCCGAAAAAGGGGAGCATCGCCGCAAGGACCCGCTCGTCGACCGGAGTCGTCGCGTGATGGTCCATG
>CAYZDM010000037.1:0-12191 GCA_964476875.1 uncultured Sandaracinaceae bacterium
AGGTCTACGACGGCCCGGTGGACTATGCGCAGGACTTCATGGTGTGGAACGTCACCAAGGATGGTGTGCGTACACGAATCGCGGTCCCCAACCCCGAGTCCTACCCGTTGCCTCCGCTGCAAGAGAAGCAGATCTCAACAGGCGGGGACCGCTACCGGACCCCCGACTGGGTGCTCGATGGATTCCCAGAAGAGGTAGATGCGGTCGCGAAGAAAATCTACGCCGACTTCAACGAGGAGCACGGGACGGACTACGAGTTCCAGCTGAAGAAGTGAGTTCATGAGGTGCAGCACGGGCGAGGTTCCCGGCTCCACCGGACCCGGCACCGTCTTCCGTCACGACGCCAGCCTCCGAAGCCCCTCCCAGTCCGCGAGGAACCCCACCACTCGTTTCCAACTCTGCGCAGGTGAACCGAACGAACAAGAGTGGTAGAGACACGCAGATTCGGTTGAAGCGATTCGAGAAGGCGGTGATCCATGTTCCAGCTCGTAGCCATTGCGGGAATCGTCCTGCTCATTGGGCTCGTGGCGGTCGGCTACTATCTCTTCCGGCCTCTGCCTCACAAGCCGGTGCCCGCGAACTTTCATTGCTACGACACGGACCAGGGCTCCTACCTGACACTCGAGGCGCCTCCGCAGGCGTTCGGCATTGGGCTCTCGTACGCAGCTCACATCGAGGAGACCGCGGCCAAGTTCGATCCAAACGCGTCGCCGCCGATCTTTCGCAAACATCCACGCGCGCTAGCCAGAACCGGCGCCGATGTCGCCATGCCGGGGCCGGCTGAGCTCATCGCAGCGGCCGAGTCGCTCGAACCAGGGCTTGCCGTGCGCCTTCAGGAAGTGCCCGGCGAGCTTTCCGCGCTGCTCGACTACGAAGGAGAAATGGGATTCGTGCTGCTCCGCGACATCGACCCAGCCTTGCTCGACGACCCCGGGTTCGCCCCCTATCTCGGCTTTTTCATGGGCAACGATTTGTCGGCACGCACGCTGGCCATCCTCGGCGAAGGGCAAGCCACGCGCTTCGACTATTGGGGGGTCTCCAAAAGCTTTCCCGGTTTCATGCCCGTCACCGACCGAGCCTGGGTCCCGGACGATCCTCAGCCCAATGGCATTCCGCGTGTCGTCATCGAAACCACGGTCAACGGGGAGCTTCGACAGAGGCAGTCCACGGACAACCTCATCTACACACCGGTTCAAATGCTGAGGTTCATCCACGCGAAGTACCCGGATGCGCCGCTGAGCAAAGGAACCCTTGTCTTGACGGGGACGCCCGGAGGGGTGGCGCTGAAGACTCCGCGCTGGCTTGCGCGCTTGAGTCAGCTACTCGGTCTCGGCAGATTCAAGAAGCTCTCGGCCAAGCTGAACGGTGACACGAGTCGCTTTCTGAGCCCGGGGGCGAACGTGCTGGTTCGCGGCGAGGTCCTGGGCGAAGTCGGCATTCAAATCACAGGCTCACGACGGGGCCGATGAGAGCCATCCTCCCGGAGAGACTCCGAGGAGCCAGACGCGGCTACGTCGAAGACCCCGGCCCTACATCATTTCATAGACCCTGATGCTCGCGATGTAGGGGTTGCTTTCGGCCATCTTCATTGCCTCATCAAGGCTTTTCGCGGTCACGATCAAGATCCCGGTGATCGAATCCAGTCCTAGGGGCAAGTCCTTGGTGCCCTTACTCGAGATCTCTTTGCCCCCGCTGAGGTGGCTCTTGTCGACGATGTTCTCTTCGATTGACTCGAACCATTTGCCCCACGCCTGCATGATCTCTGGGGTGGGCTTCTCAAATCCAATAGTCAGCATTGCGAATTTCTTCATCGTTCTCTCCTGGACCTCACAGTCGAAGGGACGGCCAGGATTCCCCTAACTCGCAACCCCGCAACCGACGGTCGCTACGTTGGTAAGACGGAACGAGCCACCGCCGAAAGGTTGCTCGATGGTCTTGGCAAGCGCTCCGCGTAACCATGACTGGCGGCACTCCAGCTCTCGGGAGTATCAGGCGTCGGCGGTGTTGGCATAGCCGCGATACTACATTCGCGGGCTGAGGCGGCCAAGGCCTAGAAGAACACGAATGTCGCCACGAACATGGCCAAATTGAGCCCTAAATAGGCGACGGGAAAGATCCATCGAGACCGGCGGTCAACGATGTCGCCGACGTCCGACTTTCCCTGGCGATCGAGCGCGCCGACCACCAGGTTGATGACGACCGTTACGCACATGATGACGAAACTGAGGTTCAAGAAGCCGTGCATCAGGGTCATGTAAGAGATGTGGGGCAGGATTTCGCTCACGACCATTTGGTACGCGACGGCGGTCAGAATTCCGATGAACGAGACGCCGAGTCGGTCGCCCAACGACGAGGTGTCCATCCAGAACACCGTCCAGGACAGCATCACGATCAAAAATAGAGGGAACACCACCAAACGAATCATGAAGAAGGACTCTCGCTGCACATCCATGCTCACGACGAACGCCGACGCAAGGCCTTCGCCATCCGCGTAGGACGTGCGTCGATCCTGGGTCGATGTAGTGACGCTCGTCAGGATCCACTGAGGCATCTGGACCGGCTCGTTGGGCCGGCGCTCAAATTCCGATTCAGTGACGAGGATCACCTCGGACTGGTCAGTCCCGAGCACTTGGAACGTGGCGTCCAATCGATGGCTGTCGAATGGATATCGCCTCAAGTCGAGATTGGCCTCCGCGACCGCATTCACGGTCTGCACGAGCGTAGCCGTGCCGTCTGATCGCACCCGAAGAATGACTCCCTGCTTCTCATACATCCCAGACTGGTTGACCAGCACTACCTGGGGAAACCACCCTGTCGCGACCTCGTCGAACTGGTAGGCCCCCTGATAGATCTTTTCGGTGACTCCCGCTTCGATAGGGTCGAAGGCCTGTCGTTCGTCACGCCAGGTGAGTTTCAGGACGCCCCCGAACTCGAAGGTCTCCGCCTCGTCATCGATCTCGTTGATGTCGCGCACGTCAAAGGAAGCACGGACCACGACAGGGCCACCGTCTTTGGGAGGGCCAAGGAGAAATGGCTCGGCTACCGTAGCGGAGGCCGGCGTGGGCTCGCTGACAGATGAAGAGTCGGCGAAAGCGACGCAGGTCACGGTCATCGACAGCGCGAGGACGACTCTAGCCTCCACTGGGCTTCAATCCTTCCAGCGCGTCTTCGAACCGGCGCCCACCAAGCCCAGGTCCAGGAGCGCCGTTACTACCACGAGCACGAGATACATTCCGTCGACAGACCCATTGGCGTTGATGGCAAACGCATAGGAGAGCGTCGTCAGCGGCATGAAGAAGAAGCCAAGGACCGGCCACAACGTCGTCTCGTAGGCCCGGCCGATGTAGTCGCTGAACACCACCACCAGGAGGATGACGAAACGCGGCGTGCCAAGCGCCAAACAACCCACGAGGAACGGCATCCGCGGACGGTATCACGAAGGCCTCTGCTCAGAGGGCCACCGGGCCCGAACTGCCCAAACCAGTGCCGCTGGCGGCGTCTTCCGTCCCTTCCATGCGAGCGCTGGACCAGGGACAGTTTTCGTTATAACTTCAATTATGCAGTATCGAAGGATTTTCTTGGCTTCTCTGACCCTCTTCATCGCGCTGGGTGGCCTAACCGCCTGCGGAAGCGTGGATGGTTCAACCGGCGGAGACTGCCAAACTGGTGGCGCTGGCGGTGATGGCGGCACGGGTGGTCAAGGGGGCGCCGCGGGCGTCGGCGGTGAAGCGGGCGCCGGCGGGATCGGCGGAACCGGTGGCACGCTTCCGATCGACGACTGCGGGGACGGCGTGCGACAAGCGATAGAGGCCTGCGACGACGGAAACCGCAGGGACGAAGACGGTTGCGCAGGGGACTGCCTGATGATCGAAGAGGGCTTCCGCTGCCCCACCCCAGGCGCGGCGTGTGCACCTCTGGTGTGCGGGGACTCCCGGGTGGATCCGCCCGAGCAATGTGACGACAACAACGACGACGACGGGGACGGCTGTAGTGCGGCGTGCGAGCTCGAAGAGGGCTGGGTGTGCTTGCAGCCGGGCGTCGCCTGTGGTGCTGCGGAATGCGGCGATGGGCTGGTCGCGGGCTTCGAGCAGTGCGACGACGGAAATGCCGCGACCGAAGGATGCTCAACGGAGTGCCAACTCGAGGATGGGTTCAAGTGCGAAACGGCCGGCGCGCAATGCGAAGCTACGGACTGCGGCGACGGACAAGGCGAAGGCACCGAACAGTGCGACGACGGCAACCTGACACCGTTCGACGGGTGTGATCCGTACTGCAACAACGAGCCCGACTGCTCCGGCGGCACTTGCCAATCGGTGTGTGGAGACGGCGTGATCCTCCCGGGCACGAGCGAGGCCTGCGACGACGGCAACACCCTTGGCGGAGACGGATGCTCGACAACCTGCGAGATCGAGGACGGCTTTTCGTGCCCGACGGTCGCGTCGGAGCTTCCAGCAGAGTTCATCGTTCCCGTGATCTACCGCGACTTCAGAAGCCAGCAGTCTGGCGATGACGTCGACCCCACATTCCACCCGGATTTCAACCCTCCGGGGACCGGCACCCATCTTGGGATCACCACCGATTACCTCGATGCGGAGGGAAAACCCGTGTTCAACGCAAGCGGGAGCGGAGTGGGCGACGGAGGCTGGCCGGCAAACGGCACTTCGTTCGCGTCCTGGTACCGCACCAGTCCGACGGTGGTCGCAGACGGCAACCTCGAGGTCGTTCGAGAGCTCAGCCTCACCCGCCCGGACGGGAACATTCCCAACCGATACCGGTTCTCGAGCAACTCGTTCTTCCCGCTCGACGACATCGGTTGGGAGCTCGAATCCCCGCCGCTGCAAGAGCTCCCGATGAGCAACGGACACAACTTCGGCTTCACGACGGAGGTTCACTATTTCTTCGTGTACCAGGGCGACGAGGTCCTCTCCTTCAGTGGAGACGATGACCTGTGGGTGTTCGTCGATGGACGGCTCTGCATGGACATCGGTGGAATCCACGGCGCCCTCGGTGGCGTGATGAGCTTCGACCCTGGGGTGGTCGATGGCAATTCCGCTCGCCAGGCTGTCGTCGATGGGTGCATCGCGGACCTAGGCCTCGAAGCGGGCAAGGTCTACGAAGTCGCGATCTTTCACGCTGAACGTCACGTGACCCAATCCAACTTCACGCTGACCCTCGATGGATTCGTCACCGAGCGCTCGGAGTGCGCGGACACCTGCGGCGACGGGATTCGCACGCGGTTCGAGTTCTGCGACGACGGCACCGCACAGAACACTGGGGAGTACGGACGCTGCAACGATTCATGCACGGCGCTCGGTCCGCACTGTGGCGACGGGGTCGTTCAAGACGCCTTCGAGGACTGCGACAACGGCGAAAACCTCGGCGGGGTCAACGGCTGCAACCCGGACTGCACCACCGGTCCGTTCTGCGGAGACGGGATCCGCCAGCCGGACCTCGGTGAATCCTGTGACGCGGGAGAGCAGAACGGCGAATCCGGCTCCGGTTGCAGCGACGGCTGCGAGGTCGTGGTCGAGTAGAGTCGGACACCCATTCGCTCCGGCGGACCGAGCTCCGCGTACGTATCCACTGTGCCGTGGGCACCACAGAAACCGTGCCTCGGGGGCACACTCTCAGGGACCGGGGCCAGATCTAAATGGGAAACGCTCGGCATGACTTTTGCTTACCGAAAGGTTCATGCATTCCCACCGCACCAAAGGCCACTCGACGGCCGCGGTTCTTCGTGAGCGGATCCTGCTGTGGATGTGGCGACACGGCTGGGTCTCCCGACCGCTCTGACTAGCCGCCCCTCCGAGGTTCAAGCCCGAGTCACCTGCGAGATGCGGGCTGACTCCTGATCCTTCCTGATCTTTCTTGGGCCTTGCTCAGCGGTCGGCGACCTGACGACCGGCGACTAGCTCGTCCGGGATGCGCTTGAAATCGACTCGCCGGGTGAAGATGAGTATATGGGCGGTGAGCTCGAGCTGATCGGCGCTCGGGACCTCGATATCGATCGGCACCTCGCGCTTGCGCTTGATCGAATAGGCTCGGCCGTGCCAAGCCCCCTCCTCCGCGTCGTAGCGGAGTCCGCGGAACACGACAATGCCCACAGTTTCGGGGCGTTTTTCGCTCGACACGATGACCCCGTGATAGCCACTGGCCTCGCGCCTCACTTCGATGACCGCCTCGCCCTCACCCCGTTGCCAGTAGCCGAGAATCCGGCTGTCCTTTTTTGCGTCCGGGCCGGGCGCCTCAGTCTTGGGCGCCTCCGAGTCGGAGGCATATGTGGGGGTGGGTACGCCTCCTATGAAGAGCACGCACACGAGCAAGGCAAACAGGGCTGCATGGGACCTGGGAATGGTCTTCTCCTCGGGGGGCAACGGGAAGCGTCGATAGTGGCCCAAGGTGCGAACTTTTGCACGCATAATCTGCGCGTGCGCGCCGCAAAGTCGCGGCGGATAGTGTCATCGGCCTTACAAAGGACCGTAGGTGTGCATCTCGAATGGGTGAAGCCCGTCCGCGAGATCCGGGTGTTGTGATACTGCACGACGGCAGAACCCCAGCACACATAGGAGTTGCGGCATGGCATCGATGGAAACACTCGCGGCATTTCTCGGTTGGTGCACGCTCATCAACATGGGGATGCTGTTCCTCGCCTCAATCAGTTTGGCCGCCCTACGCGGGCCGGTCGCGAAGATCCACGGCAGCATGTTCAAGCTCGACGAAAGGGACCTGTCCCGCGCGTACTTTCAGTACCTTGCGCAGTACAAGATCCTCATCTTCGTGTTCAACTTGATCCCGTACCTCGCGCTCAGAATCATGCTCTGAAGCCCGCGGTTGCGCGCTCGCTACTGAACCTCGACCTGGCAGACTGCACTGCACGCGGAGCCGGACGTTCCGTTTTCGGCACCAGCGTCGCAGCCTTCTCCGAACTCCGGTTGCCGAATGCCATCGCCACAGCTCGCGCCCGTCGTGCAATCCGGCTTGCAGCCGTTGTAGCCGCCTAGGTTGTCTCCGTTGTCGCAGTCCTCGAAGCTGTCTTGAACGACACCGTCGCCGCAATGTGGGCCGAGCGCGGTACAGGTGTCGTTGCAGTGGCCGTACTCGCCGGTGTTCTCCGCAATGCCGTCATCACAGAACTCGAAACGCGTGGCTACGCCGTCCCCGCACTCGTAGTCGCAGGTCGAGCGTTCGGTGACGAAGCCGTCGAGGGTCAGGCTGAAGTTGGAGGCGCCGGTGTGTCGCTCGGCGTGGAAGATCGCGACTTCGTAGACGTCGCCGGGAGTTAGTCGCGCCTTGCAGGCTGCCACGATGTCATCCTGTTTGCCGCTGTTGGCTGCCGTCGGGTCGTCGAAGCTCATCACGTCGGTTTGGCTCGGGTGGAGCCCGCCGACATCCAGGCATAGGAATCCGTCAACGAACACCCAGAGGTCGTCGTCTCCACTGAAAGAGAGCACCTCGGTGCCCTGATAGACGAAGAAGTAGTGCACCTCGGTGGTGAAGCCGAAGTTGCGCAGCTCGGTGCCGGAACTCGGTATATGGAGAACCTCGCCGTACGTCGGTTCGCTCGGCCAACCCACCGGTCCCAACGCCGCGTCGTCCAGTGGAAAGAAGCCGGGTGGCGTCGAGCTGCTAGAGAACTGATACACGTTGTCGCCCGTGGAGCCGAGCAAGAGCTCACCCACGACCTCGAGGTTGCCCTGCGGATCGAGCGCTGGGCTCGTTCGGTACCAGTCGGCAAATGAGTCGGCGCTGTGTGGTGGGCCTTCGTTGGAGCCAGAGACGTAAGGGTTCTCGCCCGAAAGCACCGGCTTGCCCTCCCCGTCCAAGAGGTCGGTCGTGATGTCGAAGGCGATCGACGAGTTGCCGTCCGTTGGGTTATTGAAGTCTGGGCTCACGGCTTCGGTGTCAGAGGCATCGTAACTTCGAAAGTCTCGGTAGATGACGGGTATCGCGAGCTCGTCTGGGAGCGGCACGGGTGAGAGCACACATTCGAAGCCATCCTCGACCTGGCAGCTGCTCGAACATCCGTCGCCATCGATCGTGTTGCCATCGTCGCAGGCCTCGTTGGTGCCGGGCAGGATGACCGCATCGCCACACACCGGCGTGCAGACTCCACCGGTGCAGTTCGGCTCGTTCTTGCAATTGACGTCGCAACCGTCGAAGGGGGTGAGATTGTCGTCATCACATTGTTCGGTGCCCTCTCGGATGCCGTCACCACACAGAGTCGACTCGCACGCCTGTCCCGGCGTCTCGCACTTGAATCCGTCTTCGAGCTGACACTCGTCCGAGCAGCCATCGGCCCCCGCGTTGGCGTCGTCGCACTGTTCGAACCCGGCCACGATTCCATCGCCGCACTCGGTGGCCACGCAGGCAACTCCGGGAAGCTGGCAGGTCCAACCATCGGTGCGTTCGCAGGTGGCGCCGCAGCCATCATTCGCGGTCGTGTTGCCGTCGTCGCAGGTCTCGGGTGGATCGATCCGGGAGTCGCCGCACACGATCGCAATGCAGGGCGCATCGACCACGGGGCATCGGTACCCAGTTTCGATGATCATGCAGTCGGCGGAGCAGCCGTCGTCATCTTCGTTGTTGCCGTCGTCGCAAGCTTCGATCGGGTCCCGAACGCCGTCACCGCAATCGAGCGAGACCATGCCGCCGGTCCCGCCAGCTCCTCCGACGCCACCACTGCCACCAGTCGCGCCAGCCCCGCCAGCGCCGCCGCTGCCACCGACTCCGCCAGCCCCGCCAGCTCCTCCGACGCCGCCTGTGCGACCCGTGCCGGTCCCAGAATCACCGCAGGCCGGAAGCACAACCAAGGCGAGGCAAAGCCCCGCCGCCCCAATTAAGAAACGAAGAATCCCCATCTGTTCATGATAGGCGCTAGATGGCGCCGTCGCCAAAGTCGCGCTGAGCCAACACATAAGGCTGCACGATGAGCACGGTAAAACGCTCTTCGGCCTCTTGGCTCCACGCCTCGGCGTCCGCCTCAGCAGGCCGGCTGAGTTGTCGCGAGTCGAGCCACTGTCGTACTTGGTCGCCCTGGTCCTGGGCGACGGCCGTGCCCACCTCGACCAGATCGAGCTCCGGCGCGACCATCACCAGCGCGCCCCGCTTCGCATGCGGAGCGAGCGGCTTCCAATCGACTCGATGAATGTCTTCGGAGAGTCGTGCACGCAGCTCGTCGCTCATGGCCAAGGATGCATGGGCGACTTGCCCTTCGCAAAGGCTTCCCGGGATCGTCGGCAAAAGGCTGACGGCATCCTCGTCACACTCGGGGTTTCAGCTTCAAGCATTTGGGATCAAACGTTTTTTTCTATGCGCTGCGCATCTGCCGCAGCGACTGAAGTTGCCGACCGCGCCCGTCGAAGTTCGCGGGATCGAGCCACTGCTCGAACGCAGCCCGCACTCGTGGCCACTCGGAATCGATGATCGAAAACCAGGCGGTGTCTCGGTTTCGCCCCTTCATGACCAAGGCCTGACGGAATGTGCCCTCATACCCAAAACCGAGGCGCTCCGCGGCGCGGCGCGAGGGTGCGTTGCGACTGTCGCACTTCCACTCGTAGCGCCGGTAGCCCAACTCCTCGAATGCCCGACGCATCATCAGATACATGGCTTCGGTGGCAGCCACAGTTCGTTGGAGCGCAGGAGCATAGCTCAGGTGTCCAACCTCGACGGAGCCGTTTGGTGGATCGATTCGAAGATAGCTCGCGACGCCGATTGCGCGCTCGTCGGGGAGGCTGAGAATCGCAAAAGGAACTCGGTCATCGCCCGACTCCATGGATTCCACCCAGACTCGGTACTCGACCATGGACGCGAAGGGACCATAGGGCAGGTACGTCCAGTTGCTCGCATCAGAGAACTCGGCGTAGGCGTCGTAGAGCGCGGCGGCGTGCTTGTCGGCACTCAACGCCTCGAGTCGACATGTTCGCCCGACCAATGGCGTTGTCGCTGGGGGCGGCCGGCCTTCCCAACCGGGGACGGGCGCACCAATCGGTTGTCCAAACTGGTTCTTGGCGTCCGTCATTGCACCTCGCGGCCCGCCGAGACTAGCACAGCCGTGTTTCTGCTTACCGAGCGAAAGCGCACTCGGGTATAGTGCTGCAACTCAAACAGGACGGAGGTACGGCATGGCCAAAAAGGAAGTAGTCGCGTTTGGACCATGGAAGGATTTCATCGCGGACGGAGTACGCATGGGTGACACGATCCGCCTGTCCGGAGCGGTGAGCGTCGACGATTCAGGCAAGCCGCTGCATGCAGGCGACATCGTCAAGCAGACCCAGCAGGCATACGCGCACGTCGCCAAAGTGCTCAAGCAGTTCGGCGCGACGATGGACGACATCGCCTATGAGACGCTCTACATCACGGACATGAGCGCGGTCACCGGAAGTCAGGAGGCCATGGCGGCGGTCTTCGGTGCACGCGCCGAGGCGTATGGGGGGAATCCCCAAGTCGCTCAGAGCCTAATCGGCGTCGCCGAACTGGCCGCCCCCAGCCTCATGATCGAGATCCAAGTCGTCGCCCACGTGTAGCGAGCGATCTACAGCCCCAGCGTGCGCCGCCAGTCATCTTCGCGGAAGCCAATCAACGTGAACCCGTCTCCGATCAGAAGCGGTCGCTTGATCAGCCTTCCGTCGGATGCGAGGGCGGCAAGCGCCTGGTCCTCAGTCATCGTCTTGAGTTTGTCTTTGAATCCGCCGTTTCGATAGCTCTGCCCGGATGTGTTGAAGAGCTTCTGGAGCGGCGCGTCGGCAAGCTTGCGGGCCTTCTTCAACGCCGCTTTGGACGGCGGGTTCGTGACGATGTCTTTGGCGTCGAACTCGATGCCGGAGTCACGGAGAAACTTCAGGGCTTTGCGACAGGTGCTGCAGTTTGGGTACTGATAGACGATCATGGTCGCTCCGAGGTTCCTTCGTACTGGTCGATGAGCTCGTCGACGAGTTCGTCGATCCAGGCCTGGGCTCGCGGGCTCGTGAGAACCGACACGAACGCCGGCCAGGTGGCGTCGGCCAGAGCATCGGTGGGCGGACGCACTCGGTTTCCATCGAGGGCAAGCGCCTCCCCTACACTCTTGTTCTCACAATGGTCGATGGCTCGATCGATCCAGGCGTGAATCGCGGCTCGCATCTCTGGCGACGCCGCCAGGTGCCGAGCGGTCATCTCCACTACGGCGCCGATGTCGCCGACTAACTCGTCGTCCGCGGGGTCTAGGAAAAACGCCGGCGACTTCGAGAGCATGAATCGAACGAGGGTGGCGCGAAACTCGATGGACGCCGGATCGTCGATCCTCGCGATGGTGAACTCGGCCGCGCGCTCGAGGACATGGCCCGTACTCTCGGTGAGGAAGGTCTTGATCTCCGGCTCTATGCGCTTCTCGAGCTCGTCGATCAGTTTCTCGGCGAAAGCGCCGGCGTTGCCTAGAACCCCAAAGCGCCCCATCGGAGAGACTTTCACGAGCAAGCGCGGCAGAAGTGTCGAGAAGTCTCTCAGTGCACGATAGAGCGCATCGTTGAGCACCGCCTCGGCGGCCTCGCCCCGAAACATCGTTCGCACCCAATCTGGATGAACGAGCCCCGGGCGGGCGAGCGCCTCGAGGAGTCGGTCCTGGGCCTCAGGGGGCAGGAAACGGTCGACCGGCTCGTTGTCGGCGCGAAGTTCGGCGATCACCACGCCGGCAACGTTGGCCACGACGGGGCGCGACAACTCCGCGACGAGGTCGGGATCGACGAGAGCGTCCGTCGCCGCTCGCACGGCGTTCACATCGAGCAGATCATGAACCGGGGTCGCCAACAAGTGCTCCCAGGTCGCCTCCCAGAGCTCCCGCCACTCCTCTCGAGGACGCGCCCCCTCGATCAGTCGCGTCCGAACCCAACTCTTGAGCGCCACACGCCTCTCAGATCCCCCACCCACGCAACCCACCCTAGCCCGACCAACCCATACAAGAAAAGGGGACTGTCCCCTTTTCTGGGTTTGGGGTGGGGGTGGCATGGGAAGGGGGGCTGCTCTATGAGTCGGCGATGAACGCTGTTCCGCGCACGCGCGACCGATCACGTGAGTTCGACATTGTCCTTATGGGAGCCACGGGCTTCACCGGACGCCTCGTCGCCGACTATCTCGTCCAAAACTACCTCGGCGGGGAGACCGGCCTTCGGCTGGCGTTGGCCGGGCGCAACAAGGAAAAGCTCGAAGGGATCGCCAAC
>CAYZDM010000038.1:0-12093 GCA_964476875.1 uncultured Sandaracinaceae bacterium
TGCATCGAGACGCGCGTTCTCGCTAGCAGCGTCGACATGATCGCGATCGCGATGCCCGAGTGAGCGTAGCTTTCGCAGCAGCTCGGCGAAGCCTGCGTCTGCGGTCGTGATGAAACCTCCATCACCACAGGCTCCGAGCGTCTTGAGCGGGTGAAGCGAAAAGCAACCGGTTCCGAAGCTGCCGACGCTCCGGCCTCCATAGGTGGCACCGATCGCCTGCGCGCAATCTTCGATCACGTGAAGATCGTGCTCCCTGCAGAAGCGCGAGATCGCGTCCATGTCACAGGCGATCCCGCCGAGGTGGACCGGCATCACCGCCTTGGTCCGCGCGGTTAGCTTACCCGGTAGCAGCCTCGGGTCCATCAGCGCGGTGTCGGGGTCGACGTCGACGAACACCGGCGTGGCGCCGACCAACATCACCGAGGTGGCGGTGGCTACATAGGAGTGCGCGACCGTGATGACTTCGTCACCTGGGCCGATGCCCAACGCTCGCATCGCCAAGGTGAGCGCGGCCGTTCCAGAGCCCACGCCGACCACGTGTTCGACCCCGAGTTGACGGGTGATCTCGCGTTCGAAGTCTTCGACCTCGGGGCCATTGATGAACTGCCCGTGCCGCAGCACGCGATCAACCGCGTCGAGGATTTGCGGCCGCAACGATGCGTTTTGCTTGACGAGATCGACGTAGGGTGTCGCCGTCATGAAGCTTTCTTCGCGACGTTTTTCCAGACGTCGGGTTGCTCCTTCATCCAGGCGACGTTTCGATGCATCGTGGAGCCTCTGTCCGGGACCTGACCGGACGCGTATGCATCGCGCAGCTCTTTCACCGCCGTGACCAGATCACGTTGAGGCTCGAAGCCGAGCACGTCCCGGGCCAAATCGGCACAAAGGTGATACGAACGAGGGTCGTCCGAGGGGACGGTATCGATGGGCAGCGAGGGATCCAGCTCGTCTCGGATCATCTCGGCGAGTGACATCACCGATGCATTCGCTCGGCTCACGTTGAATGCTTTGCCTGAAATCTTCTCGGCCGGGGCGTCGACAAGCAGCCGGTAGAATGCACTTAAGTCGCGCACGTGCACGTTGGGACGCATCTGGGAGCCGCCGAAGACGCGGATCCTGCCGTCGGTCAGGCCTTGATCCGTCAGGAGGTTGATCGTCAGATCAAGGCGAAGGCGTGGCGAATAGCCGCAGACCGTGGCGGACCGCACAGACACGCCAACGAAGTCGTCATCGATCACGCTGTTGAGGATCGTCTCGCCTTCAACCTTGCACTTCGCGTAGATGGTGATCGGTTCGAGGGGCAGGTCCTCGGTGACATTCTGCGTGTCTTTGACTCCGTAGACGCTTGCCGAGGACGCGTACAAGAATCGTTTGACACCATGCCGTTTCGCGGAATGGATCAAGTGCTCCACGGCGTCGAGGTTGACGCTGCGGGTCACCTCCGGATCGAGCTCCGAGCTCGGATCGTTGGAGATCGCCGCTAGATGAATGACAGTGTCGAAATGACCCTCCCGGAGGACGGAGTCCACGTAGTCGAAGTCACGGATGTCCCCGCGTAGTCGGCGGCATCGCTCGTGCACGATCGGGTCGGTGTTCGGATCGGTTCCGTAGAGAAACGCGTCGAAAACCGTCACGCTGTATCCCTCGTCGACGAGCTCCGGCACGAGCACCGCGCCGATGTAGCCCGCGCCGCCCGTCACGAGTATTTCCTTGCTGGACATTTCTACCCCTTGTCCCGATACGATATCCTAACTGTCGGATGAATGAAAAATGACGACATTCGCGGTCCTCTTCGACATGGACGGGGTGCTCGTCGATTCTGCATCCCTGCACGAACGGGCGTATGAGAAGGTTTTTCGTGATGTCGGGCGCGCCTTTTCGGATGCCGCTCGGGAGGCGGTTCGGAGCGGAAAGGCCCGAGCGCACGTTCTGGACGTCGCGCTCCCGGGGGAGAGGCCTGACCTCAAGAAGACGCTATCGGATGCGAAACCCGAGGCGCTGAAGGTGCTGCTCGCCGATCAGTCCGACTGCAGCATTCCTGGGGCGACCGATGCGGTGCACGCCCTTGCGAAGGCCAACATTCCAATGGCCGTGGTCACCAATAGCCGTAGTCCCGAGATCTGGATCGAGAAGCTCGGTATCTCAGAGCAGATTCGCGTCGTGATCGGCGGGGACGATGTCTCTTCTCCCAAACCCTCCGCCGAGGGCTACCTCTTGGGGGCGGAGCGACTCGGTGTGGCTCTGGATCGTTGTCTTGCCATCGAGGATTCTCATGATGGTTGGTTGGCTGCGAGGCGCGCTGGCATCTCGGTTGCCATAGTGGCTGAGGCGCGGCCCAGCTGGCTCGACGCGAAGACCGAGACGATGGACTGTCTCGACGCGGCGCGGATCCTCCGAGTGCTCGAGGCTAGTTCGGTAACTCGCCCGTAGGTGGTTGGTCGTCGGTGTACTGGGCGTGCCCCATCTGTCCGTTCGGCATGCCCATCTTGGCGGCCTCCTCGATCGGAAGGATCACCAACTCACAGGGCTTGGCATTCCACCAGGAGACATAGCCTTTGCGGCCGGGGAACGTGGCAAGCAGACGCCGATCCTGTTCGATCGACAGATGGTTCGCCCAGATCACATCGTTCTTGAAGTCGGGGTCATTGACCGGCCACCAGAAGACAAAGTGTCGAGGCGGCGCACCCTCATCCGGATTGCATCTCGCTGCCCATGGCCGGTTCACGAACACCACTGCGTTGTGAATGTCGCCGCTCTCGATGGCGTCCGGCGCCCTGCGCGTCATCGATCCAATCTCCTCGATGGCGCGAAGTCGATACGGGCTGAACAACAAGATCGATCCTGCCACGAAGGCCAACAGAAGGTTTCGAGGCAGCGTGGCGTGCGGCGGAGAAACTCTTTGTGCCCACCTCGTCGCTCGCTGGCCACCCAACACGGTCAAAACCAACATCGGCAAGGCCATTTCGAACCAATGCGTTGGGCCGAAGGTATCGATCCCCGCGTCGAAGACCCCTAGATGAATCACCACGTACGACGCGACGCTGAGCCACCACCAAGTGGCGCGCCGGAGCCCTAACGCCAGTGGCAAGAAGGCGAACGACATGGGCCAGCCGAAAGCCGACATGTTCAGTCGCAGCAATCCCGAAGTCACCGCGCTGAGGAACTCCGGGACACCTCCGCTAGCGAGCATTACCGTCCCGTTGGCCCGCTCCGGAACGACGTGGGAAAATCGGAAATTGTTCTCGACCCCGTAGGCGAAGGCGCGATGATAGGCGACGACGAATGGTGAGCCCGTTTGCTCGGCATTGATGAACAGGAAGAGCGCGGCCAGCCCGATCGCCGGCACGCAGAACCAAAGCAAGTTGCCGAACTCTCTTCTCGAAATTTGCCGCCACAGCCAAAGCACGGTCCAAGGAAGCCCCACCGCCACCGCGGACACGGGGCGGATGAAGAACGCGATCGCGAGAGAAATACCAAAACCAAAGTGCATACTCGGACCGCCGCCCTGCAACGCACGATTCGCGAACCACATCGCGTAGACGAGTGCCCCTAGCGCAGAGGTGTGCGACATTTCCGTCGCAGCCGCGATTTGAATCATTGGGGACGTCAAGAACACTAGAATGCCCAATCGAGCCCAGCTCGCGCCCGCAGTCCGTTGAAGCAATCCGTAGAGTGCGGGAACCGTTGCAGCGGAGACCATGCAGTTCACGTATCCCGTGGCACCGAACGGGACGCCAAGAGCCATGATCGCGGGCCAGCCCTGGAAGTACTGGGAGAACATGCGCCCGTCATTCACCATGAACGCGTGATCGAAGAACAGCTTGAGCGGATGAGAGGGCGCGGTGAGTCGTCCTGACGCCACTAGCTCCGCTGAGAAGCGGTAGACGGCCTCGTCATCGGTGATCGCTCCCTGTTGGAGAACCAAGCAGCGGATCGCGGCCGGGATGAGCGCCCCTAGAGCGGTCGCGACTGGGAGGAACCATCGGCGTTCCGATAGGGATGGGGTCGACTGCCACTGTGTCATGCCGACCGCGAGGCAGATCGCTCCGGCGCCGCCGACCAGCGCATAGAACATTGCGAAGACGATGAACCGATAGCTCGGAAAGCTGGTAGCGCCGAGCCCTAGCGAGTATCCGTCGTGCGCAGGCGCCATGAACTGAAACGCCGCCCAGAACACCAGTCCGAGGAGGATCCATAGGAGCGCCGACGTGTTGTTTCTGGGGTTGACCAAATCGGGACGATGCTAGCCCAAGCCATTGTCGCCACAAAAAACAATGCCGGGCCGGACGAGCGGGGATGCCACGACTCGCTGAGGACCCGTTCTTTGGTTGGAGCGCGGGACTATTGCTAGTATCGGCGCTTCCTTCCAATGAATCGTCAGAACGAACAATCCGAACAAGCCATGACCGACGAAACCCTCGTGGTGGTCGTGCCTTGCTACAACGAGGAAGCCAACATCGAGCAGACGGTCGCGTCGATCCGTTCGGTGGCCGCCGAGCTCCCACTTCGAGTCGACGTACTGCTGGTCGACGATGGCTCGTCCGACGGAACGAAGGGAAAGCTCGAAGAGCTCTGCCAACAGTACGGCTACTCGGCGATGTACAACGAGAAGAACCGCGGCGTGGGATGGTCGCTCCTCGAGGCATACAAACGAATTGAGCCGTCGCACTGGGTGACGATCATGCCGGGAGACAACGAGATCGATTTCGCGTCGATCAAAGAGTTCGTACGGGCCCGCGACGACTTTGATTTGATCCTCGGCTATCTTCAGAACCCCGTCATCCGTCCACTCCGCCGAAGACTCTTCTCCGTCGCATACATGCGGACGGTCCGGGTTCTCTACGGATTTCCTTATCGCTACCTAAACGGCATGAAGCTTTTCCGAGCACACGTGTTTCAGGATATCGACGTCGAGGCGTCCGGCCACGCGTTCAACTCCGAGCTCCTCGCCAAGGCGATTCTGCGTTGCCCCTCGTTGCGGGTTGGCGAAGCACCCTTCGTTGCACGAGGTCGCGCGACCGGTAGCTCCAAGGCGATCCGCCCCTCGGCGGTTGCCCAGTCGGTAGTCGAAGTCGGTCGGGGGTGGCGCTCGGTGGCCCAGTTCCGCGACAAGGTGACCCGGAGCGATTAGGCGCGTAGAGCGTCGAGCAGGCAGCCGGCGACTCTGTCCATGTCCGTTGGATCGTACCGCATGTCGATCGGGAGCGAGAACGATCGCCGCGAGAGTCGAGCATGCTCTTCCGGAACGCCATCGAGTATCGGTTCGTCGAGTGGCCAGAGCCTCGATGCGTAGATTCGGTTCGCGATGAGGGTCGCACGGACCCGCTCGCATTCCTCGACTTGATCGAAGACGCAGAAGGCGGAGAAGGGCACGTTCGCGCCCGGCGATGGCGCAACGATGCGAAAACCGCGTCCACTCGGTACCTGTCGAACGAGGGCATCGAAGTTGCGGACCTGAATGCCCTCCCAATGCGCTAGCGGGAACGCGGACAGGCAAGCGCGGGAAAGAACGGTGATCGCCGAAATCTCCGGTCCGAACAGGCGTGCTTCGCCAGACTCCAGAGCCGGACGAAAGGCTTCCTTCGCGATCGAATGGCTCTCCAAGTACGCGCGCTTGAGCAGCATGCCCGTCAGTTTTTCGAACGCGCCTAGTTGGAGTGCGGGGGTCACATTTGGCGTGTCTGGCAACTCGTGCCCGCCAGGGGACCAGAGCGCACCTCCGTCCGCGAGGGGGTAGAGTTTTCGTAGGGACGCAAACGCAAAGTTCGCAGTGGACGCGCGCGCCCACGATGAGGTCGGCGCGTGTGTGTGGTCCTCGATGATCTCTGCGCTGAATCCGTCCGGAGCAGAGACGTCGTTTGCGGAGCGCAGCCCGAAGTAGTTGACGACCAGCACTGCGTCTCCAGGCCGATCGTCGATGATCGACAGATCCAAGCGCGGGGACAGTGGGCTGTCGGGATACACCAGGAGCTCAATTCCGAGATCGGTGACGGCCTCGATGACTTCTTGGCAGAAGTAGCTCGGAAGCCACCAACGACGGTGCCTGGCCAACGCCCCTACGAGTCGAAGCGCATCACGCCCGCAGCCGGTCAACAGGCCGTCGGCCCAAGGCGTGGCCAGGTGCTCTTCCCGCACGTCGAAGTCGGCTGCGTGAAAGAGGGAGCCAACCTCCCAGCGCTTCGGGTCGGCACTCATTGCAGAAACCGGGATAGATCCGTGCCATCGAGCTCTGAGAGAATGGCATCGCGGATCTCTGGTTGCAGCTGAGATTCCCAGCGGTCTTTCACCGCCGGCGCCCGGAACACCGAGTAGTCGCCAGAGACTGACGAGCTCTGTGATTGTTTCAGAAACGCCGCAGTCTGTTCGTTGTACTCGAGTCTCATCCAATCGAAGAGCGCTTTGGTCTCGACCTCTGCGTCGACGACGAAGTCTTCGTATCGCACCAACCGCACCTGCTCAGGCCGCTCCTCGGCCAGTCGTGCGTGAAGTCGAGTGACCCAACACCAGTCCTCGAACCCGAAGAAATCGCCGTAGCCGGACTTCTTGGCTTTCCCGGAGCGCCAGTGTTCCAACGGATCGGCGTCGGGAGGAAACTCCTTCGGCGCAGTGAGCCACGAGTGCATCGCCCCACACGGATGGCGGACCACCGCCAGGAGCTTCATCTCCGGTAGTAGATCGAGCATCTCCTCGGTCAGGTTCTGAAATCGATTGTACTTGATGACGAGCAGCTCTGGCTTTTCCTGCTTGTCTCCGAAGGTCGGGTACTCGCCCGCCTGGCGCCGAGTGGTTTGATTCATGAAATCATCCTCGGAGTCGTAGGCGCCACGTAGGACCTTCTCCCAATCTTCACGAGTGGCTTGCTCTCGGATCTGATTCTTGAACTCGTACGAGAACAGAGGCGACATCTTGTACCGAACGTTCGAGCTACTATCGACGATCTGTCCTATCCAGCTGGTGCCCGAGCGCGGCATTCCGGTGATCGCAGCAATCCGAGCGTACATTGATCTAGCTCCGCCTCAGGACAGCGTTGAAACGATAGTGCGCGGTGTTCAGGCGCTCGTCCTGAGACACGAACTCAGCCTCATACCCCTGCCGGGTCGCGATTTCGTCGATCTCCGCTCGGGTCCACCAGCGGCCCATGATCTCGGTTCCTTCCCTCTGCTGCTGTTCGTACACCGAGCGGCGCTCTGGTGTATCGAAGAAGCTCCATTTCGCCTCGTCGTCCAAGACGCCGGAGAACAGAACCGCACTGCGAGAGGCACGGTGCGTCGAAAGGCCTTCCAGGATCCGGGTGAGATCTTCGGGGCCGAAGTACGCAAGCGATTCGACCATGCAGATCTTGTCGAACTCGCCGTCGACGCATTCCTTGAGGTCGAGCACCGACCCTTCGACATAGCGAACACTTCCGCTCGCATGATGCTCGCGAGCAAGTCGGACCATCGGCTCGGAAAAATCGACGCCGACGGCTTCTCTGCAGCGCTCCGCAAAGCGAATCGTGAGGAGACCGTTCCCGCAGCAGAGATCCAGAAGTCGATCCTGGGGCGCTAGCTCCAAAGACGAGGCGATCTCGGCGACCACGGTCTCGAGCTCGGGTTCGGGCGTCGGGACTCCGCGGTTGGCGGTCCGCCCGACTTGCCTACGAAATTCGTCATCGTTGAAGCGTCGCGGAAAGTCATCCCAGTATTCACGCCAGTCGATCATGGGCCAGTGTTCTCCTCCAGCACTAGCTACCGCCTAGGGCGCTTTTCAGTGCGCCGGAGATCGACGTCATCTCGTCGCCTTCGACGTCCTGATGAATGGGGAGGTTGAGGATCTTTCGCGAGATGTCGTGGGAGGTCGGGAAAACCTCGGGGTCGATCGCATCGACGAGCGTGTGGTAGAGGGCGACGACCCCGACGCCGCTGGCTCGCATCCGTTTGTAGACTTCGAATCGATCCACACTCTCGATCAGAACGGGAAAATTCAGGGGAGCAGTCCCCTCACCGAGCGTGTTCCAGAACGGGACGACGCCGTCGACCTCTTGCAACGCGACGCTCAGGCGCCGGTAGTTGTCGATGCGCCGAGCCGCGATCGAGTCGAAGGCGGCGTCGCGCCAGAGCCTGGTCGGCAACGCCGATGCGCGCGCGTGCGGCGGTAGGGGTCCCGGATCGGGAGCATCGGGGTTGCGTTGCAAGATGCCGCCATCGTCGCAGGGAAGGACCTTGTGGATCGAGAAAAGGGCATAGTCCCCGACGTCGCCTATCCCTCGCCCCGGCAGGTCGATGCAGTGGCAACCGTCTTCGATGAGTAGCGCGCCCGCGTGCTCGCAGAGCCGTTTGGCCTCGGCGAGCTCGTCCTGGAGGGCGCCGAAGTAGTGGATCGCGAGCACCGCGAACACGGGGCCCCGACCAAGCTCGCTCTCGAGACTCGACAGGTCGATGCCCAAGCGCTCATCCACCCGATAGAACGAATACGGAATCCCCAGCTCGGTCAGGGGATCCAATATTCCGGAGCCCTCCAACGGTGAATGACCGATGTACGCCGGGAGAAGAATTCCTGCGGAGCCGCTCGGGCGAATACGCGACAACAGGTGTCGGAACCCATCTCGAGCACGGGAAGCGAACTGGCGGTCACGAATGAAGGTCCGCCGATCGATTGGTTCCTTGTCGACCGTCACCGCTCAACCTGTTCGAAGTCAGCGCGCGCGCCCGCGAGGTAGTCGTGAATGGTTTCGACCGAATTCCACATCATGACGTCGACCACTGAAAGCGTGGGAATGAACTCATAGCCCCGCGGCTCGTAGCGTAGGTCTTCGAACTCGCGGATGGTCAGTTTGATGTTCGCTCGCTCGAACGCATCTGGATCGAAGAGCTCGCGCCCGCCTGGTGGATTGACGTACTCCTCGGCCCCCATGGCCTCGCTGATGCGCAAAGCCCAGTCTCCGGGTCCTTGGATCGAGCCGATCGGGAGGTCCATTTCAGAAAAAAACTCGTATGAAAAAGGAATGTCGAGGTGTTTGCAGACGTCATGGAGAAGCTGCACGGACAGCTTCCCCAACGAATCCGTATCGGTGGCCAGGCAGCGCTCGAGAAGCTGGAACGTGTCGTCGAAGAAAGGAGCTTTCTTACGATAGTGTTCCAGCTGCCGGAGGATGAGGTCGCGCCAGTCACGATCGGGCGCCAGTCGCACCTCATGAATTGGCGTTCCGCGGTGCACTTTGCCAGTTTTCGCCTTGATGTGCTGCCATCCGGATGACGGATGAAGGATCCGGTTTCGAACCATCCAACTCTTGGGTCGGAAGTCGGCGACGTCGAAAACCACCCATTTGTCGCAGATAGAGATGAGGTCCAGGTAGCCAAGCGCCGGGGCGAAGTACGGCTGCAAGATGCCTAGTCTCATCGTTCCAGAATCCTCGACCGCAAACTCTAGCATGGTGGTGACGACGGCCGAGAATTTTGGTAACACCAGTCCCCTTGACTCGTTCTAGGCGGTGTCTATGAATCAGGAGATGTCGGTGGGCGTGCTTGCGGGTGAGTTCGAGCGGGTGCGCGCATTTACCGAGACGCTGGCTGCACCGCTTTCGGCGGAAGACCAGTGCGCGCAGAGCATGTGTGATGCAAGCCCGACCAAGTGGCATCGTGCGCATACGACTTGGTTCTTCGAGACCTTCGTGCTCGGCCCGGCGGGCGTGCCGCCCCTGTCGCCGGAGCCGTATTCGGTGCTTTTCAATAGCTACTACAACGCGGTGGGGGCGCAGTTCGATCGTCCGTCGCGGGGACTCCTGACGAGACCAAGCCTCGATGAGATCACAGGCTACCGAGCGCGGGTGGACGCTGCCGTGCTCGAGCTCCTTCAAAAAGACATCGACGCCGAGCTGGCCCGGCGCATCGAAGTTGGTCTTCATCACGAGCAGCAGCACCAAGAGTTGCTCATCACCGACATCAAGCATTTGTTGTCTTGCAATCCGCTTCAGCCGGCGTACTCGGACGCGATACCTCCGAGCGACGCCGATGACTCGCCTCCGTCGATGCGCTGGGCAGCACATCCACACGGCGTCGTTCGTATCGGGTGCGACTCCGAGAGATTCTGTTTCGACAACGAGGTGCCGGCCCACGACGTCCTCGTGCACCCGTTTCAGATCGCCCAGCGCTTGGTCACCAACGGGGAGTTCGATGAGTTCATTCGCGACGGCGGTTACGACCATCCCGCACTTTGGTTGAGCGAGGGTTGGCAGACGGTACAAGAACGAGGCTGGCGCGCGCCTCAGTATTGGCGCGAGGAAGCCGCCGGCTGGAGCACGTTCACCCTCTTCGGGCGCCAGCCAATTCGAAAGGCCGAGCCGCTCGTGCACGTCAGCTATTACGAAGCAGACGCGTACGCGCGTTGGGCGGGCGCGCGCCTTCCCACCGAGTTCGAGTGGGAGACGGCGACAGCTGAACCGGAGCCGGCGCCTCTATGTGGCCGGCCACCCTCGAGTCACCCCTCCGCCCCAAGCCTGTACGGGGCCGCGTGGCAGTGGACGAACTCCAGCTACGCAGCGTACCCGGGGTACCGCAGCGCCGAGGGTGCGTTGGGCGAGTACAACGGCAAGTTCATGTGCAATCAGTACGTCCTGCGAGGTAGCAGTGTTGCGACCCCCGCCGGCCACGCCCGCAGAACCTATCGAAACTTTTTCCCACCGGGCGCTCGCTGGCAATTCAGCGGCATCCGACTAGCCAAGGATGGCGGTTGAGCCAATGATTGCATTTGATCCATTGAGTACGCAGGAGCGTGTACGCATCGTTGATTTGCACCCAAAGATGGGTGATCTAAGGGCCGAGGCCGTTGCGGGGCTTCGCCGCTCACAGAAGGCCCTGCCGTGCAAATACTTCTACGATGCGCTGGGCGCTCGGTTGTTCGAAGCCATCACCGAGCTTCCCGAGTACTACCCGACTCGCACCGAGCTCGGGATCATGAGCCGTTCGGGACAAGAAATGGCCGAGGCGATTGGCACCCACGCGACCCTGGTGGAGTTTGGTTCGGGCGTGGGTCTCAAGACCCAGAAACTGCTCGACGCGTTGATCGACCCGGCCGGATGCGTATTGATCGAAATCAGCCGAGCGGCGCTGGAAGCCTCCGCGCATCAGCTTGCGGATCGGTACGACGACATGGAAGTCATCGCGGTCTGCGCGGACTATACCCGGCCGCTTCGACTCCCACGCCCACACCGGCCGAGCTCGCGTACAGTCGCTTTCTTTCCAGGCAGCACGATCGGCAACTTCACCCGTGATGACGCCGTATCGTTCCTCGAGCGCGTTGCTGATCTCGTGGGACAGGGAGGCGGCCTCCTCGTCGGAATCGACCGCAAGAAGGACCCGAAAGTCATCGAAGAGGCCTACAACGATTCCCTGGGCGTCACCGCGGCGTTCAATCTGAACATCCTGAGTCGACTCAACGAGGCCGGCGCGGACTTCGATCTGAGTTCGTTCCGCCATCATGCCCCGTACATCGAGAGCGAGGGCAGGATCGAGATGCGATTGGTCAGTGAGCTCGACCAAACAGTTCGAATTGGCGGCGTCGAAGTCGCCATGTCGCAGGGAGAACACATTCTCACGGAGCATTCGCACAAGTACGATTTGGACCAGTTCGAGGAAATGGCCGCGGCTGCAGGCTTTCGCCTCACGAACCACTGGAGCGACGAGAACGATTGGTTCAGCGTGTGCTTCCTCGAGGTCGAGGACCGCTAACGTCGGGACAGCTTCGCAACAAGGTCGAACGGCAGCGATCCGAGCACGACATCGTCGCTGGTGATCGATCCGGGTCCGCCGTCGCAGGTGATCTCTTGCACGAAGGTCAGGTTGCCGTGCGAGAGCATCGCCGCCTTTGAGGTGCCGGTGACCCCGCTGGTGAGCAGGAAGAACGCGAAGTCGTCGTCGTCTCGTTGGGCGATGGGTGGCGCTTTGTCGCCCCAGTGTTCGATCTTGGCGAGGTCGATCAGCGGGGAATCGAACACGTCGGGATCTTCGAACAGATGACGTAGCGAAGGCCCCACGAGTACCGCCGCAGGAGCGATGAGGTCGACGGTCGCCAGGAGCTCCGGAAGGGGCCCCCGAGGGCTCACTGGCACAGCGATTC
>CAYZDM010000039.1:0-11992 GCA_964476875.1 uncultured Sandaracinaceae bacterium
GGGGGCGCGCCGGTTGCGTCGTTGCCCACCGCCCGCGGAATGCGGCTGTTTCTTCAGGGTCTGTTCGGAGGGAAGAGCAGCCGGATGCGTTCGTTGCCCCGTCTGCTCTACCCAAACGAGTTCCTCGAGGAGATCGGGCCAGCGCGGATCCAATCTCATCTCGACGTGCGCCTGGGGAACCCGCCTGCGCTTCGCACCGTGCTCGGCCAGCTCTATGCCGTGTGGCGGCATTCGACCGAATCGCGTCTTGGGGAAATTGCGCTGCCCACACTATTGGTTCGGCCCGGCCAGGACATCCTGATTCGACCTTCGCAGACCGATCGCTTGGCTGAGCGAATCCCCAACGCCAGCGTCTTGCGCTTCGACGACGCCGGACACGGGGTGACTTTCCAAAAGGCTGCGGAGCTCAACTCCGCGTTGAAGAATCATTTCGCCAGCAGCGAAGTCGATCGGTTGGTTTCGGTTACCGCAGTCGACGCTCACGCCTAGAAGGCGGCGCTCACCTGGATGCGCCAGGCGAACTGGCTTCCATCGTTGTTGGGTTGGATCGAGTTGAGTGGCGAGGATGGCACGTTGCTCCCGATCTCGTTTCCGAGAAAGTACTGAAAGTCGCTTTGCAGCTTCACGTTGTCGTGGCCGGGAATCATGAAGTACGAGAACCCGACGCCAAACGAATGGAACGCGCTGGGGCTGGTCAGAATGTCTCCGGGCACGTTTGGAGGCAGGTCACCTGTGATTTTCAGCTTGGGCACGACGCTGTACTGGGCGAACACCTGCAGGTCGTCCAGGACGAAGTAGCCTCCCATGGCTGTGATTCCGGACGTCACCACCTCGCCCCTTGCGGCGATCGCCGTGGCGTCGTTGGTGTCTTGGCCGGCCGTCGCCGAGAACAGCGCGCTCCATCCGCTTCCGCGAAGCGATAGGTCGACGGTGCCCATGGCAATCTTGACGGGCAGGCTGCCCTGAGTTCGTCCGCCGTCCTGGTAGTGAACCGCGGCCCCGAGACGAATGCCGAAAGGCGTGCCCCGACGTGCCATGAGTCGGTTGAAGCCGCCGAGGCCAGCCTCGCCCCACCCATACTGCGCGCGCAGCGTCACGGCAAAGTCGGCATTGACGGAAGACCGAATCTCGGAGAACCCCGTTCGAAGACCGTCGGAGTACCCCAGGTTGATCGAGAATCGTTCGCGCAAATAGGTGAGCATCACGCCCTTGGAGCTTCCGGGCGTGAAGACGTTATCCACGATCGAATAGTCCAAGAAGTAGAGGTCGTTGGGGTTCACTAGCGACTCAGCGTTCAGCTCGTTCATGAACAGGCCGGCGCGGATTCGTAGGAACTTCCACTTCAAGTCGATGAAGGCGCGCTGGAACTCAAAGGCTCCGCCGGCCACGACACCGATTCGCATCACCATGGCGACGAACTCAGTCAGCCCGATGCCCAGGGTGAAGCGGGCGCGGGGCACCTCGAAGCCCTGGGTGATCTGCTTGTCTCGCACCATCGTGTCCGGGTCGGTCGGGGGCTTCGTCCGGTAGTTGACCGTGTACCGCGCCTGAACGAGTCCGCTCAGCGCCAAAAAAAACCAGTTGTCGATGCTCAGAAGAAAGCCTCGATCGTAGGCGACCTTGACGTTGGGGCCTTCGTCCTTTTTGGGCGGCGAGTCTTCGCTGGGCTTTGGGCTACCGTCTTTGGAAGCTTCCTCGGTTGCTTCGGCCTTGTCGTGATGCAGGGTGGGGTCCTCCACGGGCCCGGATCCCGCGGACTCGTCCGGTTGGCCGGAGTCGCTCTCGGCGTCACCTGCTTCGACGCCAGTCACCCCCGCAGCGGCTTCCGCGCTCTCGTCGATCTTCAGGTTCTCATCCCGAGGGGGTTCGATGGTTGGGTCCTCAAAAGGATGAACGCCCGCGGTTGGTCCCTCCTCGGCCGGCACTTCCTCTACACCCGCATCCTGCGCCCCAGTTGGGACCGCAGAGCCTAGGAGGATCGCCGTCAGTATCATCGATGTCGCGCGCGTTTTCATGGAAGACGTTGGGCCATCGGTATCACACGTCTATGCGTCATCCCAGTCGAATACCCCGGCGGTCCAGATCCGCTCGCAGGGCAGCGACGCCGTGCGCTGGACCTCGAACGGCCTCCGCATCCGGCGCTTCGTACTCGCAGATCATGCTCCGTCGGTCGTTCGAGAAGCAGCTTCGAATGAACTTGACGCGGTTTTGTTTCAGGCACCAAGCAAAGCGATTCTCTTGCTGCTTGCATCCGCAGGCCTGTGAGTCCTGGTGTTCGACAAGGCGCCCTACGGCGGCGACCCCCTAAACCGCTCATACTACCGACCAGGGATGGGGGCCGGGGCCATTCCTACGAACGACAGACAGACACTGATCTTCGCATCGGTGCAGGGGGATTTCGCGCAAGGGTCGGCTGCCGAGCGCGCCGCCGCGTTCTACCGGGTTGTCCGTGAGTCTGCGCCGGACATCGGCGCCCGCCTTTCGGACGAGCAGCTCGTCGGCGACGCCGGCTACATGACCGACCCGATTACCGCGCATGGGATCACCAATGCGCTCAGAGATGCAGACATACTGGCGCGTACGATCGTCAACGGGCACGACCTAGCCATAACCGAACCCTCCGCCACCGCCGCCTAGAAAAGGGGACAGTCCCCTTTTTCGGGGTAGGCTGGAGGATGCGGTTGGTGTTGGGTTGGGTGGTGTTGCTTGGGCTGGGGTGTGGTTCGGGTGGCGACGCGGTTGAGAGTCAGCATGTGCTGGTGGTTGGCGTGGATGGGTTGCGGGTGGATGCGTTGCAGCAGGCGGCGACTCCCGCGCTTGATGGGCTGATTGCCGATGGCGCGGTGACGTACGATGGGTTTGCCGGTGGGGAGCTCGGGGAAATCACCGAGCAGCCGACGTTTAGCGGGCCGGGGTGGAGCAGCATTCTGACCGGTGTGTGGATCGACAAGCACGGGGTCGAATTCAACGTCTTCGACGACGCACGGTTCGACGACTATCCGCATTTCTTTGCCCGTGTTCGCGAGATGAAGCCCGACGCGTACCTGTCTTCGTTCGTCACCTGGGCGCCCATCAACGAAAGTATCCTCGCCTCCGCGGATGCGGATGTCGCCTACTCCCCCGACACGAACGACTCGTCGGAAGGCGACATCGCCGTCACGGCCGCCGTAGTCTCGCATCTGGGCTCGGAGACACCGGACGTGGTGTTCGTTCACTTGGATGAGGTGGACCACCAAGGACATGTCTCTGGCTACTCCACGATGATCCCCGAGTACGTTGGCGCCGTGGAAGCCGTCGACACCCAGATCGGAGAGATGCTCGAGGCGATCCGCGGACGCGAGACCTACGCCGTCGAGGACTGGCTCATCATCGTGACGTCGGACCATGGTGGCCTAGGGAACGGTCACGGGGGACAAAGCGATGACGAGCGCACGATCGCCCTAATCACCAGCGGTGGATCCGTGCAAATCGCACGAGTAATTTCCCCGGGGCCCGGGCAAACAGCGGTTCCGCCCACGGTGATGAAGCACCTTGGTCTCGAGGTCGATCCCGATTGGGGCTGGGCGAGCGAGCCCTTCGGTTTCTAGTCCAACCAACGACGCGACCGTCAACCGGGCATGATAGCGCCGATCTCACTTCGGGCGCTTGCCGGCAGGCAGGCCGTGCTCTTCGATCTGCTTTCGTAGCTTGCTCAATAGCCCTTCGGACCACGCTTTGGACGAATCGGCACACAGGGGCTCGTGCTTGGAGTCATTCGCCCGCTCGACACAGGATCTGTAGTAGTTCTGTGCCCAGCGAAGGTCGGCGTTGTCTCTTCGCAAGCCGTGCTTCAGGCCCTGCACGTATCCGTAGTCGTAGATTACGAACAGCACCTGTCGCACCAGCTCGGGATAGAGCGATTCGAGGGATGCAGCGGCGATGTCTTGCCGACCCTTCTCGTAGGGTGGTCCCAGAAGCTTCGGCTCCGGCATCGACACCTTGTGGCAGACCTTCACGGGGCCTTCGGAGTAGGGGGACCCCTTCTTGCAACCCTTCGACAGCGCCAGTTCGATGTAGTAGCGGTGAATCGTTTCCCAATGCGGCGCACCATTGACTGCGCCCGCGTCGTACGCGTATTCGATCTTCTCTCGTACGCGCTCGAGTCCCTCTTGGTATGAGCCGCTATGCCGAAGCGTTGCGAGCACCTCCTCCTTACTAGGAGGGTCCTCTGCCGCAGCCACAGTGGGGAGGAGAAGCCAAGCACAGAGAATCAGAGACAACAGGCGAGCCATGAAACTGCACGGTGACCTCGTTCCCTGCCTGGTGTCAAGCGCCACCGCCGTCCCCGCGCCGCCACCAAGGTCCCGTGGTGTATACTTCGTTCCTTGATGCGATTGATCTTCATTCTCCTCGCTGGGACCCTCTCGAGTTGCGGCTCGTCCAGTCCGTCCCAGGAGGCCCAGCCAGTACGGCTCGGTGTGATCCGAGTCGTCGACGCCGAGAGGTTGCAAAGCCCCGAGGAGTGGGGCGCCGAGCTCGACCTGGCTCTCGAGACGGAGTTTTGGGATCTCATTGGCAATTCGGCACACGCCGAGTACGGCGCATGGCACGACAAGGCCAAGGCTTATGTGGCAGCCAACGCAGACGCGGATCCGCGTCTCGGAATGCTGATCTCGGCCGGCGCAGTGTTCAGCTTGACGACGCTCTTCCAGTATTCCGACCCGCTGACTCGAATAGCGGACTACACGGACTACATCGAAGATGCCACGGTCGGTATCCACGATGCGGTGGCGCCGTTGACCGACCACGAACCGGCGGTCGTGTTCTTCCACAACAACCAGGCCATGCTCGCGTTCCTTTTGAGGGCCGACGCCGAGCTAGGGGTCTGTCACCTCGAGAAGCTCCGAAACCTCGAGGACAGCAACGCGACGTTTCACGGCACCGAGGGGCGGGCCGCGGCACCGTTCACGTACGGCATGGTGCGCGACGAGGCGTACGTAGACTACGGAATCGCCTTGATGGAAGGCTGCGACAACTGGATCTGCAACTGGACCTCGAAGCTCGCCCCCTTCAAGCCGATCGGGCACCTCACCACCTTGGCAGAACTACACGCGATCAAGGGAGCGACGACGAGTGATCCGGTTGCACGCGCCGCCTCGCTCGAAGAGATGAACTTGCTCCTCGACCGCGCGGCGAAGCTTGGTGCCTCGCGCAACTATCCCTTCATGGACCGCATCGAGTCGCTTCGAGCAGAACTTCCGACCCGAGAATACACGGACGGAATGGGCCTAGGCCGCTTTCCAATGCCCATCTACTCCAACGAAACCAACTGCAGCAACTGCCACATCGGGGGGCTGCCGGGGCGATACGGTGAAGACCTCGACGACCCGTATCCGGGTGCAGACATTTGGACGGAAAAGCCGGGGCCCCCTACCTTCAAGACCGGGTCTGCGGTGACCTGCGACTAATCGAGAGGGAGTGCGGTATGTCAGTGGTCGATGATCAGCTCGTGACCTTCGTTCGCGACGCGCTCGCCCGCGGGTCCTCGCGTGATGAAATCCAAACGGTCCTTGGAAGTGCAGGTTGGCCCGGAGACGAGGTTGCCAAGGCACTCGCGGCGTACGCCGACGTCGACTTTCCCATCCCCGTCCCGCGTCCACGCCCCTATGTCTCGGCCCGAGACGCGTTCGTGTATCTGATCCTTTTTACGACGCTCGGAATCAGCGCCGGCTATTTTGGAAACCTCGTGTTCGAGCTTATCGAACGCGCGCTGCCAGACGCAGCCGAGCAGATCAGGGACGCCTACCACCTTGCCCAAATGCGTCGGGCCATCGCCGCCCTGATCGTCGCGTTTCCAATCTACTTGTTTCTGGGGTTTCGCGTGAGTTCTGCGATCAGGAAAGACCCGACCAAGCGTTCTTCCAAGATCAGGAAGTGGCTGACGTATCTCACCCTGTTCGTGGCGGCGTCGGTGCTCGTCGGCGACTTAATCGCCGTGATCTATAGCTTGTTGTCGGGCGAACTCACGCTGCGATTCATACTCAAGGCACTCACGGTCGTCGCGATTGCTGGCGCGATATTCAGCTACTATTTTTGGGATCTCCGAGACGATGGGGCCGGTGAATGAACGGCGGCGGATGGGTTCGCGTGCTGGTCGCCGCAGTCGTTCTCCTCGTCATTGCGGCCGTTGCGGGTGGCCTGGCGTTGGTAGGGTCGCCAGAGCAGGCGCGCGTAGAGAAGTTCGACCGAAAACGATTGTCTGACCTTCGCCAGCTCGCGCACGGAATCAATCTCTATTGGGCGCGGCATCAAGCGCTGCCAGCGGACACGAGTTCATTGAAGGAGGAGCTCCCGGACGCGGTGGATCTCCTCGATCCCGAGACACACGCGCCGTATCCATATCGCGTGATCGACGAGAACCGCTTCGAGGTGTGCGCGACATTCTCAACCTCATGCCAAGACGACAACGGGCGCTGCGCCGATTGGCGCGGGGAATACGACGCGCGGATCCAAGTCCATCAAGCCGGAGAGGTGTGTTTTCAGCTCTCTCCGATTGAGGCGAAGTGAGCCTCGTTCACCCGAGCTAGTCTCGCTTTTTGGGCACCCAGGCCCAGACCATCTCACAGCGAATCGGCTCGATGCCGGACTCGTCGGTTACCCGACACTGCACTAGAACCTCGCCCTTGGGTTGCGATGCAATCGCCTGACGCTGTTCGTCGGTGAGGGTGGCCTCGGCGCGCATGCCGCCCTTGGCTCGCTTGAGGTATTCGATCTTGACGCTCTTGATCACCGGGATGGCGCTGTCTGGCACGTTCATCCCGACGACGAAGCCCGTTGCGCTCTCTGCGATGAGGCCCATGGCCATCGCGTGCACGCTTCCGATGTGGTTCTGCACCCGTTTCTTGTTTCGCACCGACACGACGGCGCGCTCGGCGGTCAGCGATTCGACTTTGAGTCGAGCCGTCCCTACGAACTTCACGGTACGGCCGAGCGCCAAGGATAACGCCCGCTGCTCGAATGGCCCTGAGGCCTTCCTGATCTTCCCGATGGTTTTCGCGAGGCGGTTGGGGGCGTAGTCCATGTTTGCGCTCCCTAGATCCCGTTCAACTCGTCGACGACCTCGAACAGGTCGCCGACCTCATAGAAATCGACGGCGACGAAGTTCGCGAAATCATCGTTCTCCTCTTCGCACTCGAGGGCTCGGTCGATGAACAGAGGGTTGTGGTTAATCATCTCGGCGAACGCGGTGTTGCCGCCAAGCGGCGCCGTCAAGAAGTGGTTGAAAAGGAACAGTGGGTTCGCGGGGTCGCCCCGAGTGGGGTCGCACACGAAGTCCTCCGGTGTGCGGAAAGAAAACGGAGTCTCCCAGGCGTGGTCCCAGATCCGCATGAGCCAAGGGAACTCAGCGTCCTGCGGCAGTTTCTCTTGGAAGACGACCAAGCGGGTGCCGCCCGCGATCAGCTCGCCAATGGTCGGCCATGGTTCGCCGACCTCGTGCGCGTAGACGAAGTCGATTAAGCCACTGTCCTCGAAAGCATCGGCCGTCTGGGCGTGCGTGATGTAGTTCTCGAAGATGATCGAGATGACTTCATCTGGGTTGGCTTCGAGGAACGCGCGGATCTCTTCGAGCCCCTCGACCAGCGGTTGGCTCCCCGCGGCGCAGAAGATGTGGCAGAGCAAGAGCGCTCCGTCTTCGTCATACGTGTCGAGCATCATCCCGCGAATGCCGTCGTTGAGCTGGCGCGTGATCCCGAAGGTCTGGTTTGGCGATATCCAGCCAGCTTCGGCGTTGGACATCGCGTTGTGAGTCATCGGGTAGGCGACTCCATCGAACGGGCGGTCGCAGAGCTCCTCGTGGCCGTTGCACTTGGGATCGGGGACTGATCCATCGGGCTCTGTGCCGCCGTCGACCCCCCCATCGGTGCCGCCCGTTCCGCCGGTTTCGCTGGTACCACCGCAAGATGCACAGAACCACACGACGAGAAGCGTCTGGACTGTGCTGCGAAGAGAGATCGAACTCATGCGTTGCCCCCAGCCCTCACCAAGTGCCCAGGTCGGGCGCCGGTGAGCTCGCCATCCTTGGCGATTACCTGGCCGTTTACGAGCGTGGCGATGTAGCCGTTCGCGTGCTGCATGAGTCGTTGTCCGCCTGCCGGCAGATCCTTGAGCATGGTGGGGTGCATCAGCTCGAGATTGTCGAAGTCGATGATGTTGATGTCCGCGCGTCGCCCGGGTTCGAGCAGACCCCGGTCTGTCAAACCGATGAACCGCGATGTGTCATGAGCCTGCATCTGAATTACCCGTTCGAGTGGAATACGCCCATGCGAACGGTCGCGCGCCCAATGCGTCATCAGGAAGGTCGTGAAGCTTGCATCGCAGATCGTCCCGACGTGCGCGCCACCGTCGCTGAGGCCGGGTAGGGCTAGCGGGTGCGTGAGCATCTCATGTACGGCGTCGAGGTTCATGCCGGTGTAGTTGTAGACCGGGAAGTAGAGCAGCGCCTCGCCATCGTGCTCGAGCATCGCGTCGTAGATCAGGCTCAGGACCGGTTCGCCACGGCTCATCGCTGCCGCCCCGAAGCTCTCTGCTGCGGACGGCTCATAGTTCGGACGTTCGCCCAAACGGAAGAGCCGCATCGCCACCATGTCGAGGTTGGAGAGGAAGAAGTCCGCAAGCGGAGGGAGCATGCTTCCGTCGCCTGCGACCGGATCGCTCTTCTCCTGAATCATCCGCGCTTTGAGTTCGGGGTCGCGCATGGCGTGGACGCGTTCCGCGAACGGCAGGTGGCTGATCGCTTTGTAGCTGGGGAACCCCATGAACGGATGAAACGTGGCCTGAAAGCCGAGAATCACTCCGATGCCTCGGGCTCCGACTTGGCAACGGACATCGAAGCCCTTCTCGTTGGCCTTTGAAGCTCGATCCAGAATCCACTTCCATTGGTCGGGGCTGTGGTCTCGCTGCATTGTCGAGACGCTCATCGGCCTGCCACCTGCGGCGCCAAGCATCTGTTCGAGCACGTCCCACTCGGCGTCGAAGTGGTCGTCGCCATGCAGAATGTTGAAGTCGCTGACCGCCTGGAGGACGCCGTGGTTCAAGCCGACGAACGCCTCGGCGATGCCGGCTAACTCTTTGCCGTCCGCTTCCGACGCCGGGGTCCAGTCGCCGACGGCACTTCGGTGGTTGTCGCTGCGCCCGGTGCTGAAACCGATGGCGCCAGCTTCCAGGGCGGCACGGAGCAACCGGCGCATCTCCTCGATGTCTTGCGAAGTGGCGGCCTCGTCGTGCACGGCTCTGTCGCCCATCACGTAGACTCGGAGGGCGTCGTGCGGGACGTGCGCCAGGAAGTCGATTGTGTGGGGCATGCGATCGAGCACGTCCATGTATTCAGGAAAACTCTCCCAGCCCCAACTGATCCCTTCTGAGAGCGCCGTGCCTGGGATGTCCTCGACGCCTTCCATCAACTCGATGAGCTTCGCGTGGTCGGTGGGCCTCACGGGAGCGAAGCCGACACCGCAACTCCCCATCGCGCAGGTGGTCACCCCATGTATCGATGAGGGCGCGAGCTCTTGGTCCCAGCTGATCTGTCCGTCGTAGTGCGTGTGGATGTCCACGAATCCGGGCGCGACGACCGCTCCGCTCGCGTCAATCGTTTCGCTGGCCGAGCCTTCGCACTTGCCGACGTCGACAATCTTGCCGCCCTTGATCCCGATGTCGCCGGTGTAGCGATCTTGGCCGGACCCATCGACGAGTGTTCCGCCTACAATTTTTAGGTCATACATGCCCGTTCTCCCGGTTCAAAGCAGCTGCGCACTATATCTCACGATGAGCGAAATTGCAGCCGCGATGAGGAGCCCCAATACCGCGATTCGGAAGCGGCGCTCGTCGATCTTTCGATGCACCCACTCCCCCGCCAGGACACCCAGCGGAACGGCGGGGACCAGCAGCAGGATCTCGAGCGCGACGTCCTGGTCATAGTCCCCGGCCAAGAGAAAACGCGTCACGAGGATCACGTTGAGGAGGATCCAGACCATGCTGAGCGTGCTGCGAAACGCCGTCTTCCCTAGCCCCTCACGGCTGACCGCATACACCAGCAAAGGACCCCCCGAGGCGTAGATCCCGTGAACCACACCGGCCCCCAACATCGCCGACACCGATGCCGCCTTCGAGATCGCCTTCTCCGCGGCGCGGGTTCTCACGCGCAGGTGGTGCAGGTCGCGGGCGGACAACGCGAGCACCATCAAGCCGAACGCTAACCCCAACCACGGCCCCCCGACCTTGGTGAGAAGAAGGAAGCCAAGCGCCATCCCGAGCGTCATCAGCGGCACAATTTGCTTGAGCAACAAGCGCCACTCGATACCGTCGCGATGGCGGACCACGATGTAGCCTGTCTGGAGGAAAGACAGCGGCACCATCAATCGAATGACCTGCTCCAGCCCAATGAGCTGAGCGCCGAACGTCACGCACACCAACATGGCGCCGAAGCCCGTGGCCGTCTGGACCGTGTACGCGGCGACGACAACGACAGCGAAAAGCAGGAATACGAAGTCGAGCGTCACTGGGGGCCGGTGCGGAGGTTCCTACAGGGTTTCCCTGCATTCGTACAGGTTGGGATTTCGAGCCCGAGTGTGGCACATCTATCCCCATGGACCTGACGTTCACCGAGGAAGAAGAAGCGTTTCGGCAAGAGGTTCGGGCTTGGATTCCCAGCGCGATGCCCGACGCCATGCGCGAGAAGGCCCGCGGCGCCGGCGGATTCACCCCAGAGGACTCCGCGACCTGGCATCGGGTTCTCTATGAAAAGGGCTGGATCGCTCCGCACTGGCCCGAGGAACTGGGCGGCACGGGATGGGATGCCGCGCGGCGTTTCATTTTCAATGAGGAGATGGAGCTTGCCGGTGCGCCGGGTCTTTCAGTGTTTGGGCTGTCGATGGTCGGACCGTTGATCATCAGCTTCGGCACGGACGCACAGAAAAAGCGATTCCTTCCGAAGATTCTCAGCGCCGAGGAGTTCTGGTGTCAGGGCTACTCCGAGCCGGGCTCCGGAAGCGATCTTGCCTCGCTCCGAACCACAGCAGAGGACGCCGGCGATCATTTCATCGTCAACGGCCAGAAGACTTGGACCTCGTACGCCCAGTACGCTGACTGGATTTTCTGCCTTGTCCGCACCGACCAGTCTGTGAAGAAGCAGGCAGGCATCACGTTTCTCTTGATCGACCTCAAGAGTCCCGGGGTCGAGGTGAAGCCCATGCTCACGCTCGGACACACACCGGCATTTTGCGACACGTTCTTCGACAACGTGAAGGTCCCCAAGGAGAACGTCGTGGGCCACATCAACCAGGGTTGGACGATGGCCAAGGCGTTGCTCGGCCATGAGCGAACGCTGCTCGCGATGATCGGCCCATCGCGCAACACCCTTCAAAAGGTGAAACGCATCGCGGCGACGAAGATGGTGAACGGGCGACCGATGCTAGAAGATCCCGTCTGGCGAGCGAAGATCGCGCGCCTCGAGATGCGTTTTCGCGCGCACACCATGGTGAGCTATCGCGCGTTGGCGGATCAGCAGAAGGGCAAGATGCCCGGACCCGAGTCGTCGATCTTGAAAGTCGTCGGGACCGAGTTGATCCAGGAGCTCACCGAACTCGCGATGGAGGTGATGGGGGAGGGCTCCCTCACTTGGCACAACGAGGGTTTGTGTCCCCCGGTCGAAGAGTCGATTGGCCCTTACTTCTGTTACGAAAGAGCCGCGACCATCTATGGTGGCTCCAACGAAATTCAACGCAACGTCATCGCGAAGATGATCCTCCAGCTGCCGAGCAGCTGAATCGCGCCCCGGACTTAGGAGTACTTCGACCCATGGATTTCGAGCTCGACCAAGATCAACAAATGCTGGCCAAGACGGTTGCCGACTTCGCTAAGAACGAGTCACCGGTCGCACGGTTTCGGCAGTTTCGCGATGACGACGTCGGCTATGACCCCGGTGCCTGGCGCAAGATGGGCGAGCTCGGCTGGATGG